>NZ_DFRG01000251.1:0-35167 GCF_002378135.1 Thioclava sp. UBA3469 | reverse complement strand
GTCTATGTGCGCAACAAGGGCAAGCAGACGCTCGAAGCCGGGATGAACTCCTACGAGCACAAGCTGCCCGCGGAGACCTCCGAGGCCGATCTGCTGGCACTGGTCGAAAAGCTCAACGCCGATCCGGCGGTGCATGGCATCCTCGTGCAGCTGCCGTTGCCCGATCATATCGACGAGGAGAAGGTGATCAACTCGATCACCCCCGCGAAGGATGTCGATGGCTTTCATATCCTCAATGTGGGCCTTCTGGGCACCGGCCAGAAATCGATGGTGCCCTGCACGCCGCTGGGCTGCCTGATGATGCTGCGCGACCAGCTGGGCAGCCTCTCGGGGCTGAATGCCGTCGTGGTGGGCCGGTCGAACATCGTCGGCAAGCCGATGGCGCAACTGCTGCTGCGCGAGAGCTGCACAGTCACGATCGCGCATAGCCGCACCAAGGATCTCGCCGATGTCTGCCGGGGCGCCGATATCCTCGTCGCCGCCGTGGGCCGCCCGCGCATGATCCCGGGCGACTGGGTGAAGCCCGGCGCGACCGTGATCGATGTCGGTATCAACCGGATCGACGCGCCCGAGAAGGGCGAGGGCAAGACCCGGCTGGTCGGCGATGTCGATTTCGACAGCGCCAAGGAGGTCGCGGGCGCGATCACCCCGGTGCCGGGCGGGGTCGGTCCGATGACCATCGCGTGCCTTCTGGCCAACACCGTGACCGCGTGCTGCCGCGCGAACAATCTGCCCGAACCTGAGGGTTTGACTGCCTGACAAAGGTAGGTAAGGATTTCCACAGGTTGGGTGGGGTAAGCGGCCTTTGCCGTTGTCGGAACCGTAACGCTTGCGTTACCCAAGCGTCATTGGGGCGTGACGGCAATGGCAGGTTTCTGGAAAACATACTGGCGGGCATTGAAGATCCCGGCTCTGCCGGTGATCTGGGTCGTGGCATCGCTATTCGGCATCGTGGCCGGACCGTTCAACACTCTCGAATCCATGTCGCTCGGTGCGCGCGTGATTTTCTGGCCGCTCAGTGTCGCGGTCGGCATCCTGATTGGCGCGGCGATCCGCATTTTCGTGCGGCGGAAGCTGGGTTTGCGCCGGTTCCGCTACGAGGCGCCCACGCTTGCCGGCCTTTCCGCTTTGGTACTGACTGTGCCGCTTTACCTGCTCGTTCTGCTGCTTGCGGCGAAGCCCAACTTCCGGGGGTTCGAGATATTCCACATGGCGGGCTATATCCTCGGCCTCTCGATGGCGGGCTCCACCCTGCGGCACTGGATGGCGCCTCAGCAGGGGCGTCCGAAGCGGACGCAGGAGGCTCCAGTGGACGCTGCGCCGAATGAGACCCGCCGGGACGTGAAGGCAGCGGGTAAGGTGGCTCTGTCTTCGCCCACGCCGCGTTTGCTTTATCGGCTCGAGCCTGACCTGCGCGCACCGCTGATCCGCCTCGCGGTGAATGACCACTATGTCGACGTGGTGACCGAAGCCGGGGAGACGAGCCTGTTGATCCGGCTTGCCGATGCGATCGCCGAGACCGAGGGCACGTCGGGCCTGCAGGTCCATCGCTCGCATTGGGTGGCGCGCGATGCGGTGCGCGGGTTGCGCAAAGAAAAGGGACGGGTCTTCCTGCAGATGGCCGACGGCGAAGAAGTGCCCGTCTCGCGCACCTATCAGCCGCAGGTCGAGTCGGCACGGTTCCGCGCGCCCGGTGCAGATGGGATGGCCGCCCAGTAACGCCCTTAGTGGACGATCACCTCGTCTCTGACGAACATGTTGTCCCAGGCGCGATCCACCAGCTCCGGCGTCATCTGATAAGGGATGCCCTCGAATTCGCAGATCGAGATCATCTGGTCGATCAGGAAGATCGGCTGATAGTTCGCGTAGATATTGTCGATCGTCGGGTATTTGACCTTGAGGAGATGCAGCAGCGCCTTCTCGTCGAGCGGCACGTTGCGCTTCTTCGCCATCATCTGGAAGATCTTGAGATAGTCGGACTGGTTCGGCCCGTCGATCTTGATCTTGAAAAAGATACGACGCAGCGCCGCCTTATCGAAGATCTCGTTCGGGTGGAAGTTGGTCGAGAAGATCACGAGCGTGTCGAAAGGTACCTCGAATTTCTCGCCCGATTGCAGCGAGAGGATATCGCGGTTCTCTTCCAGCGGAACGATCCAGCGGTTCACCAGCTTCTGCGGCGGTTCGGCCTGACGGCCAAGGTCGTCCACGATGAAGACGCCGCCCGCCGATTTGAACTGCAGCGGCGCGGTATAGGTGCGCGCGGTCGCGTTGTATTTCAGGTCGAGCATGTCGAGCGAAAGTTCACCGCCGGTGATCACGGTCGGGCGCTCGCAATAGACGTAGCGCTGGTCGAACTGCATCCCGCGCTTGCGCAGCGAGGTGGGATCGTCTTCCTCGACCGGAACGGGGGTGTGTACGATCGGGTCGTAGACGGTGATGATCTGACCCGCATATTCGATGGCGCGGGGGATGAAGATATTGTCGCCGATCGCGTCGCGGATGCCGTTCGAGATCGAGGATTTCCCGTTGCCGGGCGGGCCGTACATCAGGATCGAGCGCCCCGAGGAGACCGCCGGGCCAAGCTGACCGATCAGGTCGGGCGGCAGGATCAGGTGGCCCATCGCGCCCAGAAGCTGCTGGCGGGTCAGCTGGATGTTGCGGATCGACTGGCGCTTCACCTGTTCACGATAGACGGTCAGCGGCACCGGCATCGCGCCGTAATATTCCGACTGCGCCAGCGCATCGAGCGCGCGCGCCTTGCCGGTGTCGGATAGCTGGAAGCCCATCTCGCCGCCGGAATTGGCGTGCAGCGTGCCCATCGCCTCCAACAGGCCCTGCTTGCGGCACATGTCGATCAGGTCCTGCACCATCGTCATCGGAAGGCAGACCAGCTTGGACAGCGCAGAGGCCGTGTCCGTATTGGTGCGGAACATCGTCTTGAGCAGGATGTCCCGCATCATCACGACGTTCAGCCCGGTTTCCTCCAGCGCGCGCGGCGGGGCCGGGGCGATGACATTCGAGGTCATCATGTTCATCTGGCGCGTCCTCTCGGCTGTGCACCCCGCTTTGGTCCTGCGCGGGGGCTAAGATCGGTCCGGGCCAATCTTGCCGGTGATTGTGGCCAAATGTTGGAAAAACCGGGTAATCGCCGCGATACCCGATCGGGAGGCTGAACAATCAGCCCAACGCCACGAGCAGCAGATACGCCCAGAGCGTGCCGACCAGCGCCAGCCCCATCGGGAAGTCCTTGCGCTTCCAACTCACCCAGTCGGGCGTGGCCTTCACCACGGCGGGGATTGCGCGAAAGATCCGGTGCGCGGCAAAGGCCGCAAGCAGGAAGGCGCAGAGCAGGAACATCGTCAGCTGCACGTCGAACAGCTCATGCGAGAAGAACGGCGCGGCGGCGGCTGCGAATTTCGCGTCGCCCGCACCGAAATGCGCGATCTGGTTCAGGATGTAGCCGATCACGAAGACGACCAGCGCATGGCTCCACCGCCAGGCATAGACGTCGATCGGCAAGAGGAACGGCCCCGCGAAAGCGAAGATCACCAGAAGCGCCAGCACCGCCTTGTTGCGGATCTTCATGTATTTGAGATCGGTGAAGACCACCCAGGCGCAAACCGGGGTGATCAGCACCAGAAAGATCAGCGCCGAGAGGGGCGGGGCGAGACCGAGCATCCTCTTAGCCTTTCAGCGCGCTCGACGATCCCTGATCGAGCGCCTTCAGCGCCCGGTCGGCCTCCGCGAAATACTGCGGATTGGTGTCGATCGCGTCTTGCAACAGCGTCTTGCCGATATTGACGTCGCCGCGCTTCACCGCGGCCAGACCCGCCGTATACAGAAGCTGTGCGCGTTCCGTCTGGGTCATGTCGATCACGGGCAGGTCGTATTTGCCCTGACTGGCCCGCGCGAGCACAAGGTTGTTCTTCGTGGTGAAGCGGGTCGGATCGTAGGTGAGCGCTTCCTTGAACAGCTTCTCGGCGCCTGCGGCATCGCCGCGGCTGAGCTTGGAGAAGCCCCAGTTGTTGTAGATGCCCGCGGGCTTCGTGGTCAGGCCCGCCGCGGTCTCGTAGAAGCTGTCGGCCTTCTTCCACTGTTTCTCGCTATCGGCCACCATCGCTTCGAGGCGGTAGCGGTCATAGGTCTCATGCGTCGGCGGCACGGTGTTCAGCGTGGCCTTCGCCCCGGCCCAGTCATTCGAACGGATCTGCGCCTCGGCCAGCGACACGCGGTCGTCATTGGTCGCGCCCGGCATCGTGAGAACCTCTTGCCAGACCTTCACAGCCTGCACGGGCTTTTGCGCGCGCACCAGGGATTTCGCGAGCCCACGCTTGGCGTCGATCCGATCGGGATGGTCGTTGGACAGCCGGGTGAAATAGGTCACGGCCTCGTTCGGATCGGCGACCGTCAGCATGATGTCGGTAAGGTTGGTCTCATCGACGGCATTCACGCTTTTCATCGCGCGGGCGACTTCGGCGTCGCTGTTATTGCCCATACAGCCGGAGAGAGTCATCGCGCAGCCAGCCAAGGCTGCCAGAAAGATCGGGTGGCGCATGTTACCTGCGTCCTTTTTGCTCGAGCCTCAGTGCTTCGTCAGCAGCAGGTAGTCACCGACCCCTTTCCTGACGAGCGTGAACTGCTTGTCCTGTGGCGCAGCGTAACCCGGCTCTTCTATTTTTGCGAGCGCCCGCTTTAGGTTTTGCTTGATCGCGTCCGATTGGCCACTGTCCAGCGCGAAGGCGAGTTTGAAGACGCGCGCGGCTTCGGCGTATTTGCCGCGCTCCATCAGAACGACGCCAAGGTTGTTCCACGCCGGCACGAAGGTCTGATCGGCCTCGGTCGCACGGCGCAGCATCTGTTCGGCTTGGTTCAGGCGCCCCAGTTTCAGGTCGGCCGAACCGATGCCCGAGAGGATTTCCGCCGTCGCGCCATGCTGGCCCGCCGCGCGGTAATAGGCTTTCAGAGCAAGCTCGTATTCGCCCGCGTCCATCAGCCGATGACCGACGAGAAGCCCGTCGACCGCCTCCGCACCGGGTTTCGTTCCGGGGGCGAAAGCGCCCCGTTTCTCAGCCGAAAGGCCGCCCGGGTTGCAGGCGGCCAGTGCGGTTACTGTCAGCGCGGCCAGTATCAGGCCGCGGCGCTTTGGGATCATACCGTCAAATGCCCATATTCCTGAAGTTCTCAAGCATATCATGGATCGACGGGCCAACAAGAATGATCAGAAGCGGCGGCACGGTGAACATCATCGTGCCCAGCGTCATCTTGGTGGGGATTTTGTTGGCGGCTTCCTCGGCGCGCATGATCCGCTTGTCGCGCATGTCGGCGGCATAGAGGCGCAGGGCCTCGGCGATCGAGGTGCCGAATTGCTGCGACTGGATCATCACGGTCACGAAGCTCGCGATATCCGGCACGCCCGAGCGTTCGCCGAAATTGCGTAGCACGGTCGACTTGTCGAGACCGGCCTTGATCTCGTGGGCGACCATCGCGAATTCCTCCGACAGCGCCGGGTAGGATTTGTTCAGCTCTTTCGAGACCCGGATGATCCCCTGATCGAGCGATTGGCCCGCCTCGACGCAGACCAGCAGCATGTCGAGCGAGTCCGGGAAACCGTTCTGCATCTCGTCAGTGCGCGCTTTCACGCGCTTGTTCACCCAATATTTCGGGCCGTAATAGCCGACGCCCCCGGGGCCGAGCACCCAGAGCACCGTGCCCAGCATCCCCATGCTTTGCCCCTCGGGCGCGCCGGAGTTGTAGAGAACGACATAAAGCGAGCCGAGCGCGAGCAGGCCGATGCCCGCCGCGAACTGGACCGCGTGGAAGGTGCGCACGGCATTCGGGCCGCGATAGCCGGCCGATTGCAGCCATTTCCGCGATTCTGAGAGTTCCTCGGCGTTTTGCGGCTCGAGGAAGGCCGAGTATTTCTGCAGCTTGTCGCTCTGGGTGTCGCGCAGCTTCTGGTTCGTTTTATCCGCGTTGCCGCCGGTATTCTGGCGCGGCTGGCGCGGGGCTTTCCCGCGGATCTTGTCGAACGGATCCTCGCGCTTCTTCAGGAGCGCAGGGATCGCGGCGAGCACCAGAAGCCCGCCGAGCGCTGCCAGAGCGATCATCGGACCCATCGGCCCGAGCGCATCGGTCAGCAGCTGGTTGATGGCAGCGAAATCCATTGGGCTCTCCTCAGACCTTGATGGTTGTCATGACCTTCATGAAGATCACGTTGGCGCCGAGTAGCAGGAACACCACGATGGCGGCCGGAATGAAGGCGGCGGTCGTTTTGACCTCGTCGTAATAGTCGGGTGAGACGACCTGAATGATCACCATCACCACGACGGGGAAGGCCGACAGAAAGATGCCCGACCAGCGCGGCTCTGCGGTGATCGCCTTCACGCGGCGGAACAGCCGGAAGCGCGAGCGGATGACCTTCGACAGACCTTCGAGAACTTCGGCGAGGTTGCCGCCCGAGGTCTGCTGGATCGACACGGCGACCGCGAGGAAGCGCAGATCCTGCATATCCAGACGTTCGGCCATTTCCGAGATGGCCTCGGCCACGTTGCGCCCATAGGCGGCCTCGTCGGCGATGATGCCGAACTCGGTGCCCATCGGATCGGGGATTTCGCGTGCGACGGCCTGGATCGCGGAGGCCAGGGGGTGACCTACGCGCAAGCTGCGCACCATCAGTTCCACCGCATCGGGAAGTTGCTCCTCCATCAGCGCCATGCGCTTCTTGGCCTTCGAGCTGACCCAGAAGAACACGCCGCCCACACCCATAAAGAGCGCGAGGAAGATACGGATGAAGAGCCCCGCCTGCGAGGCCACCGTGAGCGCGATGAAAGCGGCGAAACAGGCGAAGGCCATGATGCCGATCAGGGCCATCGGCGAGAAGGCTATATTGCCCTTCTGCGCCTTGTCGGCCAGCAGCGAATAGAGCGGGATCGAGCGCGCGTCGTTATGCTGCGTCGCTTCCTTGCGCAGACGTTCGAGTACCTCTTCGCGCCGCTCACCCTTGTTGAGCATCTCGAGGCGGCGATTGACCCGCTTGTTGAGCGAGATCGATTTGCCGAAGAACAGCAGATAGACGCCTTCGACAAGCAGCAGCACTGCGACGAAGATCAGCAGGTAGATAATGGGGGTCGCCATGGCGGGGTGTCCTTAGTCCTGCACGGGTTCGTAGATCGAAGCCGGCAGGTCGTAGCCCCATTGCCGGAACCGATCGGAATAATGCGAGCGCACGCCGGTCGCGGTGAAGCGCCCGATGATCTTGCCGTCGGGGGCGAGGCCGAGACGCTCGTAGCGGAAGACTTCCTGCATCGAGATCACGTCGCCTTCCATGCCGGTGACCTCCGTCACCGAGACCATGCGGCGCGAGCCGTCCTGCAGGCGCGAGGCCTGCACGATCAGGTTCACAGCCGACGCGATCTGGCTACGCATCGCCTTCATCGGCATCTCGATGCCCGACATCGAGATCATGTTTTCCAGACGCGCCACGCCGTCACGGGCGGAGTTCGCGTGGATCGTGGTCATCGACCCGTCGTGGCCGGTGTTCATGGCCTGCAACATGTCGATGACTTCCTCGCCGCGCGTTTCGCCGACGATGATACGGTCGGGACGCATCCGCAGCGCGTTCCTGAGACAGTCGCGCTGCGTGACCGCGCCCTTGCCTTCGACGTTCGGCGGACGGCTTTCCATCCGGCCCACATGGGTCTGTTGCAGCTGAAGTTCGGCCGTGTCCTCGATCGTCAAAATCCGCTCGGCGTTGTCGATGAAGGACGACAGCGCGTTGAGCGTCGTCGTCTTACCCGAGCCCGTCCCGCCCGAGACGATCACGTTGAGACGCGTCGCGACGGCGGCTTGCAGATAGGCCGCCATTTCCTCGGTGAAGGCACCGTAATTGACGAGATCGTCGATCCCGAGCTTGTCCTTCTTGAACTTACGAATGGAGACGAGCGAGCCGTCCACCGCGATCGGCGGTACCATCGCGTTGAAACGCGAGCCGTCAGCGAGACGGGCGTCGACGTAAGGGTTGGATTCATCGACGCGACGACCCACGGCCGACACGATCTTGTCGATGATGCGCAGCAGGTGGCGTTCATCCTTGAAGGTGATGTCGCTCAGTTCGAGCTTGCCATCGCGTTCGATGAAGATCTGCTGCGGGCCGTTGACCAGAATATCGTTGACGGTCTCATCCTTGAGCAGCGGCTCGAGCGGGCCGAGGCCCATGACCTCGTCGTAAAGCTCCTGCTGCAGCGCCTGGCGGTCCTGCGCGTTCAGCGCGACCGAAAGCTCGGTCATCGCCTCGGCGGTGATGTCGGCGATCTCCGCGCGCAGCTCGCGTTCCGAGGCGTGCTCGAGCGCGGCGAGGTTCAGGTTCTCCAGCAGACGCTTGTGCAGCTCCACCTTGAGTTCCTGAAGGCGCTGCTTGCGCTTCTTTTCCTTGTCGACGGCCACTGGATCGGCAGCGACCTTCGCGGGGCCCATCTTGCGATGCACCTGCGTTTTCGGCGCAGCGTCGATCGGCGGCGGCTTGGCGGCACCGGGCGCGGGCGGCGGGGGGGCGGCCTTGCCGTTGGTGGGCTTTGCCCCGTCTTTCTTGTAGCGCGAAAACATCTGGACGTGTCCTTTCGGGTCAGGCGGCCGCTTCGACGGCTTCGTTCAGCTCCACCAGCGAGCCGGCAAGCTTCTGGAATTCCTTGCGCAGCGGCACTTTCGGCGCAGAGAGCGCCAGCGGAAGCCCGTGGTCGTTGGCCTGCGTGATCTGCTTGCCGCCATCGCTCATCAGCAGTTCGAGCGAGATATCGAGGCTCTCAGCCAGTCGCTTCACGCGCGCCTTGCCGTTGAGATCGGTGAATTTCGGTGCGCGGTTGAGCACGTAGCGCAGCTTCTCGGTCGGCAGCCCTTCGGATTTCAGAGCACGCTGCATCCGCAGCACGTTCTGGGCCGAGCGCATGTCCAGCTCGATCAGCGCGAAGTAGAGATGCGCCTTGTTCAGCACCGTCTCGGTCCAGCTGACCACGGTCGAGGGCATGTCGATCACGACGAAATCGTAATGCGCGCGCGCCATGTCGATCAGGCGCTCCAGATCCTCGCCGCTCAGCAGATCGAGCGGCAGCATGTCGGTCGGCGCGGTCAGCACATCAAGCTTGTCGTTGAAGCTGAGCATCGCCTGCCGGAAGGTTTCCTTATCCATATGCTCGGTATCGGCGAGCATCTCGTAGATCACCTCGCGGCGCGGCAGGTCGAGATAGGTCGCCGCAGCGCCGAATTGCAGGTCGAGATCGAGCAGGCAGACCTTCGGCGAGGTCGACGGCGCTTTCTTCTTCTTTTTGCCGTCGTGGATCGTCGCCATTTCCCAGGCGAGGTTCATCGCGAAGGTGCTCGCGCCGACACCGCCGGACAGGCCGTGGACCGGAAGAACGACACCATCATGGTTGCCGGTCGCCGCAAAGGTCGGGGCGTGCATGGGGGTCGACATCTCGGGTGGGGGCGCGGCTTGGCCCAGACGCTCGATCGCGTCATGGAGCGCACCTTCGGGAAGCGGGTAGGGGACGAAATCATCGGCCCCGAGGCGCAGCAGCTGATGCAGCGCGATCGGGCTGACCTCGTCGGCGATCAGGATGACGCGAATATTACGGTCCTTCGCCTCGGTGATGATGCCGGAGATCTTGGTCAGTTCGTCCTCGTCTTCGCCATCCACGGCAATCGCGATGAACTCGAGCTGTTCCGCATCGGGTTGGCTCAGGAAGATTGCCGCTTCGTCAAAGGTAAGGTCGCCCCAGCTTTCACCAAGCTCGGTCTCCATATCCTCGATCAACAGGTCGAAATTCGACACATCGCGTGACACGGTGCACGCCTGAATCGGGGCCGGCTCCGAAGTCATGATAGCTGCTGCAGTCATTGCCTCTGTCCTCTTTTTCGTGACCCGCGGCGGGGTTCGGTTAACTCTGTTGCTACGCCGCAGACCGGACGCGACTCGCTGGACGCGCCTATTCCGTCGAGGATCAATCTCGTTTCCAATCTGGGCGACATTGGGGCCAGACTGTTTCAATTGTGGGATAAAGAGAGACGATAAAGAAAAACGGCGGGCTTTGTTGAAAGCGCCCGCCGTTCGGTACTGTGTCGTCTCGCCGCAGCGAGACAAATAGGTGAATCCAGAGCCTTAGTTGCCTTCGCCCCCGGCGCTCGCCGAGGCGATGTAGTCGCGATAGATCACCGCCGCGTACTTGCCGTCGAGCAGCATCGGTTTGCCCTTGGTCACGAAACCCGAGACCTCGGTGACGGTGCGGCGATTCTGTTCGTTCGGAGCCTGCGTGTAGACCAGCGGATGCGTTTCGCCGTAGGACACGAGCGCCTCGAGCCGCGAGCGGGAGATGCCCTGCGCGACGAGGAAATTCACCACGGCCCGCGCGCGCCGCAGCCCCAGAGCCTTGTTGTAAGCGTTGGAGCCGACGAGGTCGGTGTGTCCGTAGACGCGGAAGCGCACTTCCGGGTTCTGCCGGATCCAGTTTGCCTGCATCAGCAGCGCATTGCGCGCCTGCGCATCGAGCACCGAAGAGTTGAAGGCGAAGTGCACCGTGTTGGGCACGTCAGCGGCGAATTTGCGCGTCATGTTGATGACGTAGCTTTGGCTGCCGCTCATCATCGCCTGATTCTGCGCGATGGCCGAGCCGAAGCCCAGCGACCCTTCCGTGGTCGAGCCGACCTCCGAGTTGAAGGTCTTGGTGCCTTCCGAACAGCCAGCCAGCACGGCCATGGTGCCGACGGTGATCGCGAGAGTGCGTAGTTTCATGTTTCCAGCCATCTCGCTCACTCCATCACATAGCCATAGGAGCCGGAGAAGTCCTGCTTGGCGACTTCCGCGGCAGGGCCTTTTTGCGGCGCTTTGCCGCCCGAGGTTCTGCCGTTGAGGAACAGCTCGGACTCGGTTGGCGGCTTCAGGCGATCCGTCGGCAGCGCCAGCGTGTCACCCTTGACGGGCGAGACAAGATGCGGCGTCACGATGATCACCAGTTCGGATTGCTTGCGTTCGAATTCGGTCGAGCGGAACAGCGCGCCGAGCACCGGAACATCGCCGAGCCACGGGATCTGGCCCACGGAATCGTTGAAGTCGTCCTGAAGGAGGCCCGCGATCGCGAAGCTTTCGCCGTCGCGCATCTCAACCGTGGTCGAGGTCGAGCGTTTCTTGAAGGCGCTGACGTTGAACGTACCACTCGTATAACCGTTCGCCGTGTCGATCGAGGAGACCGAGGCGGCGATTTCGAGGTTGATCACGTCGCCGTCCACTACACGCGGCGTGAAGGACATCTCGACGCCGAAGGGTTTGTACTGGATCGAGACATCGCCGTTGTTGAGCACCGGGATCGGATATTCGCCACCGGCGAGGAAGTCTGCGGACTGGCCGGAAAGCGCCGTCAGGTTCGGTTCCGCGAGGGTGCGCACCACGCCTTTGTTTTCCAGCGCTTGGATGAGAACGCCCAGCTGGAACGTGCCGCGGCCGATGCCAATGCCGATCCCGTTGTCGTAGGTCTGCGCGGGTGCGGTTGCGGTGGTGGTCCTCGTGCCTCCGAAGCCCGCACCCGCGCCCAAGGTTCCGTTCGGCCCAACGCTTGCATTGATTGAGGAGCTGAGGCTTTTGGCGACCGAGCGCTGCATCTCTGCGAAGCGCACTTTCAGCATGACCTGCTGCGTACCGCCGACCATCATCAGGTTCGACACCCGGTCCGGCGCGTAGCGATTGGCCAGTTCCAGCGCGCGGCTGAGTTTCTGCGCCGAGGAGACCGTGCCCGAAAGGACGATCCCGTCATTCGCAGTGCGGACCTGGATGTTCTCGCCCGGCAGAATCTGTTTGAGGCGTTCCTTGAACTCCGCGAGGTCCGGGGTCACCTGAACGTCGACATTCGAAACCAGCTTGCCGTCGGCACCAAGGATCGTCAGCGTCGTCCGGCCCGGCACCTTGCCCAGCACGTAGATCGAACGATCCGAAAGGGTCTGGATGTCTGCGATGCCGGGGTTGGCGATCGAGAGTTCCGAAAACGGCGTGTCGCTTTCCACGACCACCGCGCGGTTCAACGGAACCGTCAGCGGAGCTTGAGTTGCCCCGGACAGAATCCGCAACGTGTCTGCTTGCGCCGGGCTCATCACCGCGACGCTCAGCGCCATGCCGCATAGGCAGGCCTGCATTAAGGTTTTCAATTTCATCTGTGATCCTGCCTCTCCGATCACGCCACTCGCAAATCTTTTGTCTGCTTAGGGACTGTTTTGGTCCATTATTGCAAAGGAGAATGCGCCAAGACCTGTTTTTTTGCAAGAATCAATGGATTGAGCGGCGTTCTTGATGTGGATAAACGGTCACATGTGAAAGCGGGGCCCCGTAGGACCCCGCGCAAATGACTGATATTTGTCATTTATTTAGTTCGTGCAGGGGATCGGTGTCTCGACGACGTCCGTGCCCTTACGGGTCTTGATCGTGCAAACCTCTGCCTTCTCGACCTTCTTGGCCTCTTGCTTCTGGATCCCAAGCAGCTCGTCACGGTTGATTTCGATCTGGCTCACCTGTTCAGTGTTCGAAAGCCCGACGAGCGACAGCGTGATGTTCCCCGTGTTCTGCGCGAGCGTCAGAGCCGCGACCTGCTCGGGGCTGACTTCAGCGGTGACCGAGCGCGCGATCTGCGTGGCGTTGCTGCGGTCCGGATCGGTGCTTTGATCGATCGCGATCAGTTTGAGATTGGTGTCGATCAGTTTGGTCACCGGTTCGCCATTGATCGTACCCGACCAGTAGACGTCAACAAGGTCACCCGGGCGCAGGAATCCCGAGACCGCCGA
Source organism: Thioclava sp. UBA3469 (assembly GCF_002378135.1). NCBI lineage: Bacteria > Pseudomonadati > Pseudomonadota > Alphaproteobacteria > Rhodobacterales > Paracoccaceae > Thioclava > Thioclava sp. UBA3469. The sequence goes on along the minus strand of NZ_DFRG01000251.1, from coordinate 22,354 downwards.
GGTCGACGAGACCTGGATCGTAAAGGCACGGCGGTTGTCGGGCAGGCTTGCCATGATGCCCGCGTTTTCGCCGGGCTTGGTCACGCGATCCGACAGGATGACTTCTCGCCCCGTCACCGTCCGCATGGATGCGCGGCTTTTCGTTTCACCCTCGAGGAATACGGCATGTTCCGCTTCCGGGGTTCCGGCTTTCGCAATAACTGCACGGAAGGCCGTCGGCGGGATTGCGTTGGCCTGCATCTTGATGACTGCCAAATCCTCAGCTTTGAAGTGTTCTCCGTATTTCATCGAGTGGCGCGCGATGACCACGTCGCCGAGTTTCGGAGCGTTCTGCTGCATTTCGGCCAAATGATCGCGTTCCGCTTGGAACTGTGAGATTTGTCCCTGCGCCATCATCACGGCGACACCAGCGAGGCCGACACCGGCCACGAGAAAAAGAACAAAAATCAGTCGCATCGCTTCATCCTTCTGTTTTTTGATCGGCGACAATCCTGCGATCAAGGCTGTTTATTGCAGGCCAAAGTGGCGAAATGTTGGCGTATTCGAAGTCAAGCTGTGGAAGTGGCCGTCAAAGTTCATCTTCTGCGAAGACAGTTTTAACTTCTTGCCCGTCAACAAATGTCGCAATCTTTCCGGAAACTTCGGCGGTTTGCTGCCAGATCAGGATGGTCGCGATGAAGCCGAACGAGACGACCGCTGAAACCAAAACCACCCAATCCACTGTAACGGCGCCATCTTCCTCTCGGAATATGCGCGCTGCTTTTGAGGCATGTCTCATGTCCTGTTCCGCTTTCCAAAAAGGTTTCGGGCGCAACGGTCGACTCAACGGTCTCCACGCCCTTTAAAATGAAAGGCCGCCCGATTTTCGAGCGGCCCAACTCTTGTACTGGCTGACTAGGCTCACTTGCCGTCGTCGGTGAAGCCGGATTCTGCGGCAGTGAAGTTCTCGGAGACTTCGGCGCCGTCAAGGTAGGTCGCGATCTTGCCGCTGAGCTCGCCCGTCTGGGTGCGGATCAGCGCCATTGCAGCAGCGCCGAGGCCGACGACAGCAGCGGTCAGCACAACCCAGTCAACGGTCACAGCGCCGTCTTCTTCGTCGTGGAACTTCTTGATTTTGAAAAACTTCATCATGGTGTCTCTCCTAAGGTTTGTCTCTGCCCCGCGGTCTCGGTTGGCGTCCGTGCCGGTTTCCGTCTCGCGGTATGGGGACATATGGCCCCCGGAACGTGGCGCGATTTGGGCGCATCGCAGGCGATTTCGCGAAAATGAAAATCCTGCCTGACGAAGTCGCTAAGTCATTGTTAATTAAAGAAACAAAAATCTGACTTTTTGTGAGATTTGCATTTTGCGTCCGAGTTTCGGCCGCTAAACCACGATTCGTCGGCCCGAAAACGGCGGATTTTCTGGAATTTTTCCGGGTTTTCAGGGATAGTCGGGCGAAAGCGGCCCTCGAGAGCCGCGTGAGGCAGTGAGCAGGTGGCGCAGATGCGCAAGGTTTTCGCAGGGATTCTCTGCAGTGCGATGGTGGCCGTGGTCGCGCCCGTGGGGGCCGAGCCTGCAGCCCCCGTCTTCAAGAGCGTGAAGCCCAAGACGGTCAAGCCGCCTGCGCCCGGCACCAAGCGCTTCATCACGATCCAGATCGATCCCGAGGAACAGAAGCGCCAGCTTGCCGCGATGGCGAAGCAGCCTTGGGAGCCGGAAACAGCGCCTGCCAAAGACGACAGCGCGACGGGCGATGCACCCGCCTCTACGCCCACGCCGCGCGCGCCTGCGCATTACGCTTGGTATTGGAACAAGGTCTCGCCGCGCCTTGGAGAGCGGGCGGGGCGGTTCGATCAGGCGATCTCCGCGCTGTCGCAAGGGCCGAAGGGCACTCGGGTGCGCGAGCCGCGGCTCAACGATCTCGCGAAGATCGCGCGCGCTCATGGCACCGATATCCTGCGCTCCACCATCGGAACCGAAGTTTCGCCCGCGCTGGTGCTGGCGATGATCTCGGTGGAATCCGGCGGGCGCTTCGACGCGCAAAGCCATGCGGGGGCCGTGGGGCTGATGCAGCTGATACCGGCCACGGCCGAGCGGTTCGACGTCGCAGACAGCAAGGACCCCGCGCAGAACATCGCGGGCGGGGTGAGCTATCTCGACTGGCTGATGAAGGAATTCGACCGCGATCCGCTGATGGTCATCGCCGCCTATAACGCAGGCGAGAACGCGGTGAAGAAGAATGACGGTGTACCGCCCTATGCGGAGACGCGCGACTATGTGCCGAAGGTGCTGGCGGCGTGGAACGTGGCGCGGGGGCTCTGTGCGACGCGCCCGCAGCTGGTGAGCGACGGCTGCGTCTTCCAGGTCACCCAAATGGCAAAGAGCGGCCCCTGAGGGCCGCTCTCTTCGTCTCTAGCCTATCGAGAGGCGATCAGTTGACGATCGTAGCCTCGGTCGCTTCGCGGATCTCGTCTTCGGTGACGCCCTCGGCGCACTCGACGATCTTCAGCCCGCCCTCGACCACATCGAGCACACCGAGATTGGTGATGATGCGGTTGACGACGCCGGTGCCGGTCAGCGGCAGGGTGCATTCCTTCAGAAGCTTGCTGTCGCCATGCTTGTTGGTGTGGTCCATCACGACGATGACGCGCTTCACGCCCGCCACGAGGTCCATCGCGCCGCCCATGCCCTTCACCAGCTTGCCGGGGATCATCCAGTTCGCCAGATCGCCGTTCTCCGCGACTTCCATCGCGCCGAGGATCGCCATCGCGATCTTGCCGCCGCGGATCATGCCGAAGCTCATCGAGCTGTCGAAATAGACCGTGTTGGGCAGTTCGGTGATGGTCTGCTTGCCAGCGTTGATCAGGTCGGGATCCTCTTCGCCCTCATAGGGGAAGGGGCCCATGCCGAGCATGCCGTTCTCCGATTGCAGCGTGACATGCACGCCCTCGGGAATGAAGTTCGGGACCAGCGTCGGGATGCCGATGCCGAGGTTCACATAGGTGCCGTCTTCAAGCTCCTGCGCCGCGCGGGCGGCCATCTGATTTCTATCCCATGCCATGGGTCAGGCCTCCTTCTTTTCGCGGGTGGTGACTTTCTCGATGCGCTTCTCGTGCTCGCCTTGGATCAGGCGGTGCACGTAGATGCCGGGCAGGTGGATGCAGTCGGGGTCGAGCGAGCCCACGGGCACGATCTCTTCGACTTCCATCACGCAGACCTTGCCGCACATCGCCGCCGGCGGATTGAAGTTACGCGCCGTCTTGCGGAAGATCGCATTGCCGGTCTCGTCGGCTTTCCACGCCTTCACGATGGAGACGTCGGCGAAGATGCCCTCTTCGAGGATGTAGTGCTCGCCGTTGAACACCTTCACCTCTTTACCCTCGGCGATCTGCGTGCCGTAGCCGGTCTTGGTGTAGAAGCCGGGGATGCCGTGGCCGGCGGCGCGCATGCGCTCTGCCAGCGTGCCCTGCGGGTTGAATTCCAGCTCGAGCTCGCCGCTCAGATACTGGCGCATGAATTCCGCGTTCTCGCCCACGTAGGACGACATCATCTTCTTGATCTGCTTGGTGTCGAGCAGCTTGCCGAGGCCGAACCCGTCCACGCCGCAGTTGTTCGACGCGACCGTGATGTCCTTCACCTTGCTCTCGACCAGCGCGTCGATCAGCATTTCGGGGATGCCGCAAAGCCCGAAGCCCCCGGCCGCGATCAGCATTCCGTCGAAAAGAAGCCCGTCGAGGGCCTCTTCCGCGGAACCGTAAATCTTGTTCATGGATATCCTCCGCTCATGTGCGCGTGAAGATGACGCCGGGGCGGGGGGGAGTCAATTGCTGCGATGCGGCGAAGACGGGTGTTAGGATCAACTTCACGCGTAAATAGACTGGGGGAGGGGGCTCTGCCCCCGTCGCCGTAGGGCGACAGGTTTAAGAGAGAGGGGGCTCTGCCCCCGCGCTGTCGCGCTCCCCCGGGATATTTTTACCAAGAGGAAGTGGGACGCGGGCGCCTCACTCCTCGTCAGTCTTCTTGGTCGCCGTCTTTTTCGCCGCGGGTTTTTTCGCGGCGGTCTTCTTGGCGGCCGGTTTCTTCGCCGCAGGCTTTTTCGCGGCTGTCTTCTTGGGGGCGGCTTTCTTCTTCGTGCCGCCCTTCTTTGCCGCTTTCGCCTCGATCAGCGGAAGCGCGTCTTCGAGCGTGACGGATTCCGGTTCCAGCTCTTTCGGCAGGGTCGCGTTGATCTTGCCCCATTTGACGTAAGGCCCGTAGCGCCCCGGCATGACCGCGATCGGGCCGCCCTCGGGATGCTCGCCCAACTCCTTGAGCGGCTTCGCAGCCGCGCCACGCCCGCCTTTGGCAGCCTTCTGGGCGATCACTTCCACAGCGCGGTTCATGCCGATGGTGAAGACCTCGTCGACCTCGGGCAGGTTCGCGTAGATCCGGCCCTTCTTGACGTAGGGCCCGTAGCGCCCGATCCCGGCCTCGACCAGCTCGCCATCTTCCGGGTGCGGGCCGATCTCGCGCGGCAGGCTCAAGAGCAGCAGCGCTTTCTCGAGGTCAATCTCTTCGGGCTTCCAGCCCTTGGGCAGCGACGCACGCGGCGGCTTGGGCACATCCTCGGTCGGCTCGCCCTTCTGGACGTAGGGGCCGAAACGACCGACGCGCAGCGTGATCGCCTGATCCTCGTCATAGCCGAGCACCTTGCCGTCGAGCGCCTGCACCTCGTCATCGCCATCGGGCGCGGACAGGGGCCGGGTGAAGCGGCATTCGGGATAGTTGCCGCAGCCGATGAAGGCCCCGCCGGAGCGCGCGGTCTTCAGGTGCAGCTTGCCACTACCGCAAAGCGGGCAGATGCGCGGGTCGGACCCGTCGGGACGCGGCGGATAGAGGTGGGGCGCCAGAACTTCGTCGATCTTATCGAGCACTTCCGAGATGCGCAGCTCTGACGTCTCTTCCAGAGCCGCCGAGAAATCGCGCCAGAAGCGCTTGAGCACTTCCTTATAGTCACGATCGCCCGCCGAGATGTCGTCGAGCTGGTCTTCCAGATCGGCGGTGAAATCGTATTCCACGTAGCGCTTGAAGTAATTCGACAGGAAGGCCGTCACCAGCCGCCCGGTATCCTCGGGCAGAAGGCGGTTCTTGTCCTTGCGCACATAGCCGCGATCCTGAATCGTCGTGACGATCGAGGCATAGGTGGACGGGCGCCCGATGCCGAGTTCTTCCATCCGCTTGACCAGCGTCGCCTCGGTGTAGCGCGGCGGCGGTTGGGTGAAGTGCTGCTCGGGCGTGATGTCGCCCTTCTTGGCCTCTTCGCCCTCGTGGATCTGCGGCAGGCGGTTGCTGTCCTCGCCCTCGTCATCGTCGCGGCCCTGATCGTAGACTTTCAGGAAGCCGTCGAACACGACGACGGAGCCGGTCGCGCGCAACTCGACCTGCTCATCGCCGGAGCCCACGAGAACCGTCGTACGCTCGAACCGGGCCGCTTCCATCTGGCTCGCGATCGTGCGCTTCCAGATCAGATCATACAGCTTCCACTGATCGTCGGAGAGCTTCAGCTTGTCGGGCGATTTCGACATATCCGTCGGGCGGATACATTCGTGCGCTTCCTGCGCGTTCTTCGCCTTGTTCTTGTACATGCGCGGGGACTTCGGAACGTAGTTGTCGCCGAACTTGTCCTTGATCGCATCGCGGGCCTGCATCACGGCCTCGGGGGCCATGTCGATGCCGTCGGTCCGCATATAGGTGATGTGACCGGCTTCATAGAGACGCTGCGCCGCCGACATCGTGGCCCGCGCGCCGAAGCCGAACTTGCGGCTGGCTTCCTGCTGGAGCGTCGAGGTCATGAAGGGCGGGTAGGGGTTGCGGTTGGCGGGTTTCGCCTCGACAGAGGTCACGCCGAGATCGCGCGACGTGATCGCCTGCACCGCCATCTCGGCCGCGGTCTCGTTCTCGAGGTCGTATTTCTCGAGCTTCTTGCCGCCCAGAACCGACAGACGCGCCTCGTATTCCTGACCGCGGGGCGTCGTCAGGATCACCTTCACCGTCCAGTATTCGCGCGGCTTGAAGGCTTCGATCTCCATCTCGCGCTCGACGATGAGACGCAGGCAGACCGATTGTACGCGGCCCGCCGATTTCGCGCCGGGCAGCTTGCGCCACAGGACCGGCGAGAGGTTGAAGCCCACGAGGTAGTCGAGCGCGCGGCGGGCCAGATAGGCCTCGACCAGCGGGGCATCGACATCGCGCGGATGCTTCATCGCCTCAAGGATCGCGGTCTTGGTGATCGCGTTGAAGGTGACACGGGAGACGTTCTTGCCCTTGAGCTTCTTCTCCAGCGCTTCCTGCAGGTGCCACGAGATAGCTTCGCCTTCGCGATCGGGGTCAGTTGCGAGGATCAGCGTGTCGTCATCTTTCAGCGCGTCGGTGATCGCCTTGATGTGCTTCTTCGAGTCGCTCGCGACTTCCCATTTCATCTCGAAATCGTGCTCGGGATCGACCGAGCCATCCTTCGGAGGCAGATCGCGAACGTGGCCGAAAGAGGCGAGAACGGTGTAGTCAGACCCTAGATATTTGTTGATCGTCTTGGCCTTGGCAGGGGATTCGACGACAACAACAGCCATAAGGTCCTCACTATTCAGTGCAAAAAGGGTCTGGGCGCGGAACATGTGGGCGTTTGGGGCGAATTGTCAATGCGTCCTGACCCTGAGGTAATCCCGTCCCCCTCAGAGCGGACGGCTGATCAGCCCGCCGCGATGCCGCTCTATCCGGCCTTCGATTTCGAGCGCGGTGAGGGCTTGCGAGAAGGCCGCGGCAGGCAGGTCGAGATCGCGGATCACCTGATCCTCGGCGGTGGGCGAGGGGCCGAGCCGTTCGAGGATCTTCGCGCCGAGATCGGCGCTTTTCACGGCGCGGCGCGTTGGCGGAGGGTTTGGCGCAGGGCGCGGTTCGGGTGGCGCCGCGCGGGCGTTCAGCGCGGCCAGCACATCCTCGGACCCGCGCACCAAGGTCGCCCCGTCGCGGATCAGCGCATTGCAGCCGCCCGCGCGCCCGTCCATCGGATGGCCCGGCACGGCCATGACCTCCCGCCCCTGATCGAGGGCGTCGCGTGCGGTGATCAGGCTGCCCGATTTCAGCGCCGCCTCGACCACGACGACGCCTGCGCTCAGCCCCGAGATGATCCGATTGCGCGCGGGGAAGTGGCGCGCCTGCGGCTGGGTGCCGGGCGGGGCCTCGGTCAGCCGCAGTCCGGTCTCAGCCATTTGTTGGGCGAGCGCCATGTTCTCCTGCGGATAGATCACATCGATGCCGCCCGCCTGCACCGCGATCGTGCCCGTGGGCAGGGCGGCCTCGTGGGCGGCGGCGTCGATCCCGCGCGCCAGCCCAGAGACCACGCAGATGCCCGCCTCGCCCAGACCTTCGCTCAGCCGCTTCGCCATGCGCAGCCCCAGCGAAGAGGCATTGCGCGCGCCGACCAGCGCGATCATCGGGCGGGTGAGCAATTCCAGCTGGCCGAGCGCCCAGAGCACGGGCGGCGCGTCGTCAATCTCCGCAAGCGCTGCGGGATAGCCGGGCCCGCCATGGATCAACAGCCGCGCGCCGGCCGCTTTGCCCGTCTTGATCTCGGCGCGGGCCTGTTTCTCGGGGCAGGGGGTGTAATCGGCGACGCCCGCCGCGCGCGCCACTTCGGGCAGAGCCGCAAGCGCTGCCGCCGCGGAGCCATGTTCACCGATCAATCTGTGGAAGGTTGTGGGTCCGACACGTCGGGAACGAATGAGGCGAAGAACCGGCAGTTCATCTTCTTCCGTGGTGGGTGGGGTGAAGGGGGTGGGGTAAGAAAACAAATCTGTTTCCATCCGACCCTCCGCCTCAATCGCTCACCCTTTCTGCCGCGTTATTCTTAATAACTCGTTACCAAACCCTGTATCGCGACGGGTTTGGGATAAATTTTTCACGTTTTGGTTGCAGATTTTTGGCGCTACCGATTTGCAGCTTGGGGCCGCGGGGGAGACCTCGCCGGATCATCTCCCCCACGCCCGTCGGCGAAACGTTTACGCGGCCGAGCCGCCCACGGTCAGCCCGCCGATCATCAGGGTCGGTTGGCCGACGCCCACCGGCACCCATTGGCCCGCCTTGCCGCAATTGCCGATGCCGGGATCCAGCGCGAGATCGTTGCCGATGGCGCGGATATGCTGCATCGCGGTCGGCCCGTCGCCGATCAGGGTCGCCCCGCGCACCGGCGCGCCGACGACGCCGTTCTTCACGCGATAAGCTTCGGTGCAATTGAAAACGAATTTGCCATTGGTGATGTCGACCTGACCGCCGCCGAAGCCGACTGCATAGATGCCGTCCTTCAAATCGGCGAGAATCTCGCCCGGATCGGCATCGCCGCCCAGCATGTAGGTGTTGGTCATCCGCGGCATCGGGGCATGGGCAAAGCTCTCGCGCCGTCCGTTGCCGGTGGCCTCCACGCCCATCAGGCGCGCGTTCTGGCGGTCCTGCATGTAGCCCACCAGCACGCCATCCTCGATCAGCACGTTCTTGCCCGAGGGCGTGCCCTCGTCGTCGATCGTGATCGAACCGCGCCGGTCGGGGATCGTGCCGTCATCGAGCACAGTGACGCCTTTCGCCGCCACCTGCTGACCCATCAGCCCAGCGAAGGCCGAAGATTTCTTGCGGTTGAAGTCGCCTTCGAGGCCGTGGCCGACCGCTTCGTGCAGTAGCACGCCCGGCCAGCCCGGCCCAAGCACCACATCCATCACGCCCGCAGGTGCGGGCTCGGCGCGCAGGTTCACCAGCGCGATGCGAAGCGCCTCGCGCGCGACCGGCTGCCAATGCGCGGGCTCGATCAGGCCCGACAGGCCGAACCGCCCGCCGCCGCCGTGACCGCCGGATTCGCGCCGTCCGTTCTCTTCCACGATGACCGAGATGTTGATCCGCGCCATCGGGCGGATATCCGAGACCAGCCCGCCCTCGGGGCGCAGGATGAACACCTCCTGCAGGCTGGCGGCCATCGAGGCCGAGACCTGCACGACGCGCGGGTCGAGGTCGCGGGCGAACGCGTCGATCTCGCGCAGGATATCGATCTTCGCGGCGAAGGGTGTGTCCGAGACGGGATCGGTATCACTATAAAGATGCAGGTTCGTGCCCTTGGGCGGGGGGGCCATTGTGCCGCCGCCATCGCCCACGGCGAGGCGCGCGGTCTCTGTCGCACGCTTCAGCGCGGCTTCGGAAATCTCGGTCGAATGGGCATAGCCCGCCACATCGCCCTTTACCGCGCGCAGGCCGAATCCTTCGGAGGCGTCGTAAGAGGCGGTTTTCACCCGGCCATCGTCGAAGACCAGCGCCTCGGACCGGCGCTGTTCGAGAAACAGCTCGCCATCCTCAGCCCCTGCGGTCGCTTCACGCAGCAGATGCAGCGCGCGATCCTGGTCGAGCTTGTCCTCGAAAGGGGCGAAACGGTCGGGCTTGGTCATCTGGACTCCTGCTAAGGCGATCAATTTTGACAAAATGTCGCAGCTTTTGCTTGCGCCACCCTCCCAATATGATTTTAAAGTGAGAACACGCAACGGTGAACGGTTTGGGAGATCCGAACGCCGTCGGGCGGCAGGGAGAAACGCCGCCAAAAGGGAGACATGGGACTTATGCGCTTTGCAAGCAAGGGCCGCGGCATCGCGGCCGCTGTCACGTCGGCTGTTATGTTGACGCTCGTCGCCGGGCAGGCCTCGGCTCAGGACATGATCAAGGGGCTGCCGGTGATCGGTAAGCCGCATCTGGGCGGCACGGGGTTCCAGCCCGCGTCCTCGAACCTCGCGGAAGATCAGCAATGGCTCGACCATATGCTGCTGGTGATCATCGCCGCGATCTGCGTTTTCGTGTTCGCGCTGATCATCTACGCGATCCTGCGCTTCAACAGCCGCGCCAATCCGACGCCGCGCAGCTTCACGCATAACACGCCGCTCGAGATCACCTGGACCTTCGTGCCGATCGTGATTCTCGTGGCGATCGGGGCGTTTTCACTGCCCGCGCTGTGGAATCAGCAGGAAATCCCGGAAGGCGACATCACCGTGAAGGTGACCGGCTACCAGTGGTACTGGGGCTACGAATACCCCGATGAGGGCGTGGCGTTCGATTCGCTGATGCTGGCGAAAGACGAGCTCGCAGATCATGGCTATGCGCCCGACGAATATCTGCTGGCCGCCGACAACGCGATGGTGGTGCCCGCGGGCAAGACGATCGTCGTGCAAGTCACTGGCGCAGACGTGATTCACAGCTGGACCGTGCCCGCCTTCGCCGTGAAGCAGGACGCCGTGCCGGGCCGGATCGCGCAATTGTGGTTTAAGGCCGATCAAGAAGGTGTGTATTTCGGCCAGTGTTCGGAGCTTTGCGGCACCAATCACGCTTACATGCCCATCGTGGTCAAAGTTGTCTCACCGGAAGTTTACGCTAACTGGCTTGAGCGTGCGAAGAATGACTTCGCCTCGGTCGAGACGGATGGCGCGGTTCGGGTCGCACAGAACTGAATTCATTGTGCGATAACACCCGAGGGACGCTTTCATGAGTGACATCAGCTATATCCGCCAACAGGACAACGAGGCGCGGTTCGGCGACTACATCGCGCTTCTGAAGCCGCGCGTGATGTCGCTGGTGGTCTTCACCGCCTTCGTCGGCCTCGTGGTTGCGCCGAATCCGGTGCATCCCTTCGTTGGCTTCGTCGCGATCCTGTTCATCGCGCTGGGCGGCGGTGCCTCGGGCGCGCTGAACATGTGGTATGACGCGGATATCGACCGCATCATGCGCCGCACCCGGAACCGTCCGATCCCGGCGGGCCGCATCTCGGAGCGCGAGGCGCTGGGCTTCGGCCTCGCGCTGTCGGGTATCTCCTGCGTGATGCTGGCGCTGGCCACGAATATCTTCTCGGGCCTGTTCCTCGCCTTCACCATCTTCTTCTACGTCGTCGTCTACACGATGTGGCTCAAGCGGGCGACGCCGCAGAACATCGTGATCGGCGGCGCGGCGGGCGCCTTCCCTCCGATGATCGGCTGGGCCGTGTCGACGGGCGGCATCTCGATCGAATCCGTGGCGATGTTCCTGCTGGTCTTCCTCTGGACGCCGCCGCATTTCTGGTCGCTCGCGCTGTTCATGAAGGCCGATTACGACGAGGCGAAAGTGCCGATGCTGACCTCGACCCATGGTCGTCTGGTCACGCGCAAGAACATCCTGTTCTACGCCTTCATTCTCGCCCCCATCGCGGTCGGCACCGGCTTCACCTCGATCGGCGGTCCGGTCTATTTCGCGACGGCGCTGATCATGAATGCGCTGTTCATCAAGGGCGCGATCGACATCCACGCCCGCACCGAAGCGCAGGCGGAGGCCGACAAATACGCGGTCGAGAAGCGCTTCTTCTATTTCTCGCTCATCTACCTCTTCGCGCATTTCGCGGCTTTGCTGGCCGAAGCGGGGCTGAGCTATATCGGTTTGGGAGTCTGGTAAGCGATGGCAATCACCCGGGACAGTGACCTTCATATCCGTCGGTTCTCGCGCAATGCGGGGCTGGGCGCGGTTCTTCTCGGGTTCGTCGCAATCGTCTTCGGCCTGACCGTGGTCAAGGTCGAGAACGGCTCGAAAATGGAAGCCTACGACCACCAGCCGCGCGCCTCCGTGCTGCCGGAAGAAGGGGCCGCGAAATGACCCAACGCCCCGCAGATCGGTCGAACACGCGCGTGCTGCTCTCGCTGCTCGCGGTGATCGTCGTGATGGGGGCAGGGGCCTGGGCTGCGGTGCCGTTCTACAACTGGTTCTGCAAGACGACCGGCTATGGCGGTACGACCAACACCGCCGAGGTGCTGCCCGACAAAGTGCTCGACCGCGAGATCCTCGTGCGTTTCGACGCCAATGTCGCGCGCGGCATGCCGTGGGAGTTCAAGCCGGTCCAGACCGAGATGAAACTGAAGATCGGGCAGAACGGGCTCGCCTTCTACGAGGCCTACAACCCGACCGATCATCCGATCGCGGGCACGGCGAGCTACAATGTCTCGCCCGACGTGGCTGGCTACTATTTCGACAAGATCCAGTGTTTCTGCTTCACCGAACAGGTGCTGCAACCCGGGGAGAGGGTGCAGATGCCGGTGAGCTTCTTCGTCGATCCCGACATCGTCGAGGATGCCGATGCGAAGCGGATTCACGCGATCACGTTGAGCTATACTTTCTATGAAACCGACCTTCCCGAGCCGGAGGAAACTGCCTCGGTCCGTCAAAGGGAGACGGAGACGGTCAACTAGCCATCGGAGGGAGACGCATGGCCCACGCAAAGAACCACGACTACCACATCCTACCACCCTCGATCTGGCCCTTCCTCGGCGCCGTGGGCGGCTTCATCATGCTCTTCGGGGCGGTGCTCTGGATGCAGAGCATTACCCATTACGTCTTCTTCGGCGGCCTGCTCGTGGTGCTCTACACCATGTATGGCTGGTGGTCGGACGTAGTCCACGAGGGCGAAGTGGGCGATCACACCCCGGTGGTGCGGATCGGCCTGCGCTATGGCTTCATCCTGTTCATCATGTCCGAAGTGATGTTCTTCGCGGCCTGGTTCTGGAGCTTCTTCAAGCACGCCATGTATCCGATGGGTCCGATGAGCCCCATTCAGGATGGCGTCTGGCCGCCCGAAGGCATCGTGACCTTCGATCCCTGGCACCTGCCGCTGATCAACACCGTGATCCTGCTCCTGTCGGGCGTGACGCTCACCTGGGCCCACCACGCGCTGGTGCATGAAAATGACCGCAGCCAAGTCAAGCAGGGCCTGATCCTGACGGTGATCCTCGGCGCCTGTTTCACGGTGCTGCAGGCCTACGAGTACAGCCACGCGGCCTTCGGTCTGGCGGGCAATATCTACGGCGCGAACTTCTTCATGGCGACGGGCTTCCACGGGGCGCACGTCATTATCGGGACGATCTTCCTGCTGGTCTGCCTGATCCGGATCGTCAAAGGCCAGATGACCCAGAACGAGCATGTCGGTTTCGAGGCCGCCGCTTGGTACTGGCACTTCGTCGATGTGGTCTGGCTCTTCCTGTTCGCGTCGATCTATATCTGGGGCAGCGCGTAAGCGCCCCGGCCATCACACGCAAATGCGCAGATCGGCGCGGGGGGCGACCCTCGCGCCGCTTTGTTGGAGGCTTGATGAAACGCTACATCTTTCCGCTGCTGCTGGGCATCGTCGGCTGCGCGATCCTGATCTCGCTCGGTATCTGGCAGGTGCAGCGGCTGGGCTGGAAAGAGGCGATGCTGGCCGAGATTTCCGCCAAGATCGAAGGCCAGCCGCAGGCGCTGCCGACCAAGGGCACCGACACCAAGCCGCTGAAATACGAACCCGTCACGGTAAGCGGGCGCACCACGGGGCAGGAGATCCTCGTGCTTTCGGGCCAGAAGGGCGTCGGCGCGGGCTACCGGGTCATCGACGCTTTCGAGACCGATCAGGGCCGCAAGATCCTGCTCGATCGCGGCTTCATCCCCGAGGGTGAAAAGGGCACCGACCGCCCCGCCACGGAGCTTACCGTCACCGGCAACCTCCATTGGCCCGAAGAGGCCGACAGCTATACCCCCGAGCCCGATGCCAAGACCGGCATCTGGTTTGCCCGCGACGTGCCCGCGATGGCTGCAAAGCTCGGCACCGAGCCGATCCTGATCGTCGCCCGCACCGTTCAAGGGGCCGCGCAGGGCATAACGCCGGTCCCCGTCACAATCACCGGCATCCCGAATGACCACCTCGGCTACGCGATCACCTGGTTTTTGCTCGCAATCGTCTGGGCTGGGATGACAATCTTTCTTCTCTGGCGTATCAGGCGGCAACAGGCCTGAGGATTGACGATGCGTTATGTTTCCACTCGGGGCAAAGCCCCGGTTCTGAATTTCGGCGATGCGATGCTGACGGGGCTTGCCCGTGACGGCGGGCTTTACGTGCCCGAGACCGTGCCGCAGTTCTCCGCCGATGAGATCGCCGCGCTCGCAGGGCAGCCCTACGAGGAAGTCGCTTTCCGCGTGATGAAGCCGTTTGTCTCCGAGACTTTCTCGGACGAGGAACTGCGCAGCGCCATCACCCGTGCCTATTCCGGCTTTGGCCATGTCGCCCGCGCGCCGATGGTGCAGCTGGCGCCGAACCACTTCCTGCTGGAGCTGTTCCACGGCCCCACGCTCGCGTTCAAGGATTTCGCGATGCAGGTGATCGGGCAGCTGTTCCAGATCGAACTGCAAAAGCGCAACCAGAAGATCACCATCGTCGGCGCCACCTCGGGCGATACCGGCTCGGCGGCGATCGAGGCCTTCCGCGGGCTCGACAATGTCGACGTGTTCATCCTCTTCCCGCATGGCCGGGTGTCCGAAGTGCAGCGCCGCCAGATGACGACGCCCATCGAGAGCAATGTCCACGCGCTCGCGCTCGATGGCGATTTCGACGATTGCCAGGGCAAGCTGAAGGACATGTTCAACGACTTCGACTTCCGCGACGAGGTCGGTCTGGCGGGTGTGAACTCGATCAACTTCGCCCGCGTGCTGGCGCAGATCGTGTATTTCTTCTCCTCCGCCGTGGCGCTCGGTGCGCCGCATCGCAAGGTCTCCTTCACCGTGCCCACCGGCAATTTCGGCGATATCTTCGCGGGCTTTCTTGCGAAGGAAATGGGCCTGCCGGTCGAGCGTCTGGTGATCGCGACGAACCAGAACGACATTCTGCATCGCTGCCTCGAGAAGGGCGATTACACCAAGCAGGGCGTCACGCCCTCGATCTCGCCGTCGATGGATATCGAAGTGAGTTCGAACTTCGAGCGCGCGCTGTTCTGGGCCTATGGCAAGGACGGGGCCGCGATCGAGAAGCTGATGGACGAGCTGAAAACCGAAGGCTCCTTCACCGTCTCCGAAAACGCCATCGGTGCGCTGCGCGATATCTACGACAGCGGTTCGGTCGGCGAGGCGCGCACGATGGAAGAGATCGGCGACACGCTGAAAGAAACCGGTGAACTGCTCTGTCCGCATTCCGCAGTCGGCGTGAACGTGGGCAAAACGTCGGTCGCGCGTGACCCGGCCACGCCGATGATCACACTCGCCACTGCGCATCCCGCGAAGTTCCCCGATGCGGTGGAAGAGGCGACGGGCATCCGCCCCGACCTGCCGCCGCGCATGGCAGACCTGTTCACCCGCGAGGAGCGCGTGACCCGCGTGCCGAATGACCTTGCAGACCTTGAAGCCCTGATCCGGGAGCGCCGCCGCACATGATCGAAATGACCACCCTGAAGAACGGTCTGCGCATCATCACCGAGTCGATGCCGGGCCTCGCCTCTGCCGCGATCGGCGTCTGGATCACGGCCGGTGGCCGCCACGAGCGCCCCGAGCAGAACGGCATCGCGCATTTCCTCGAACATATGGCGTTCAAGGGCACCAAGACCCGCTCCGCGCTGCAGATCGCGGAAGCGATCGAGGACGTGGGCGGCTATATCAACGCCTATACCTCGCGCGAGATGACCGCCTATTATGCCCGCGTGCTGGCCGAGGACGTGCCGCTCGCGCTCGACGTGATTTCGGACATCCTCTTGAACCCGGTCTTCGACCAGCGCGAGATCGAGGTGGAGCGCGGCGTGATCCTGCAAGAGATCGGCCAATCGCTCGACACGCCCGACGATGTGATCTTCGACTGGCTGCAAGAGGCCGCGTATCCCGATCAGCCGATGGGCCGCACGATCCTCGGCCCGGCGGAGAAGGTCCGCAGCTTCGCGCGTGACGATCTCTCGGCTTTCGTGACCGAACATTACGGCCCCGATCAGATGATCCTCTCGGCGGCGGGTGCGGTCGATCACGCGGAGATCGTGAAACGCGCCGAAGATATCTTCGGCGACCTGCGCCCCGCGCTGAACCCCGCGCCCTATCCGGCGAAATGGATCGGCAACGAGCGGCGCGAGATCAAACAGCTCGAACAGGCGCACTTCGCGCTTGGCATCGAGTCGCCCAGCTATCGCGATGCCGACCTCTACACCGCGCAGGTCTATTCGGTGGCGATGGGCGGGGGCATGTCCTCGCGCTTGTTCCAGAAGATCCGCGAAGAACGCGGGTTGTGCTACACGATCTTCTCGCAGGCAGGCGCCTACGAGGATACCGGTATGTTCACCGTCTATGCGGGCACCTCCGGCGACGAGGTCCGCGGTCTGGCCGAACTGACCATCGACGAGTTGAAACGTGCCGCCGAAGACATGACCGAGGTCGAGATCGCCCGCGCCCGCGCCCAGATCAAGGCGGGGCTTCTGATGGGGCTGGAAAGCGCCTCGGCGCGTGCCGAACGCATGGCGCGCAGCCTCTATATCTGGGGCAGGGTGCCCGGGATCGACGAGGCCTCGGCGCGGATCGACAGCGTCACCCGCGATGCGGTGCGCGACTTCGGGGAACGGCTCGCCACTGGCGGGCGCACGGCCATGGCGCTTTACGGCCCGGTCAAGGATGCGCCCGAGCTTGGGGAGCTGCGCGAAAGGCTCGCCGCCTGATGTTCGCGCGTCGTCGTCAGCTGCGGATCGATACGGATCGAATGATCCTGCGTCCGCCGCAGCATGGGGATTATCGTCCGTGGGCCAGCCTGCGCGAGGATAGCCGTGACTTCCTGACGCCCTGGGAGCCGAGTTGGTCCTCCGATCACCTCAGCCGCAAGGCGTTCTCGAACCGGGTCTATTGGGCGGCGCGCGCGATCGCGAACGGCACCGCCGTTCCCGTATTTCTGTTCTCGCGCCGCGATGACATTTTTCTGGGGGCGATCACGCTCGACAATATCCGGCGCGGACCGGCGCAGGCGGGCACGCTGGGCTATTGGATCGGCCAACGCCACGCGCGTCATGGCTATATGCGCGAGGCGATCGAGGCCGTGGTTCATTACGCTTTCACGAAGCTCGACCTGAGCCGCATCGAGGCAGCTTGTCTGCCCGAGAACGCGGCCTCGCGCGGGGTGCTGGAGAAATCCGGCTTCAAATACGAGGGCGTCGCGCAGAGCTACCTGCAGATCAACGGGCGCTGGCGCAATCATGTCCTCTATTCCAACCTGCGCTCGGATCGCCGGGGACGGACGGATGTCCGATAGGGACACTTGCGCTCGCGCGACATGGTGCGTGGCGAACGGTCGAGGGGGCGCTGCCCCCGCTGGCGCAGCCAGCCCCCCGGGATACTTAAGCCAAGCCGAAGGAGGCAGAGATGCGCACCGCCGCTGATGAAAGTTTCGTCGAGACGCTGCGGGACGCGGTGCCGGGCCTGAGCCTCGGGACGCCGGGCGCGTCCTATCTGGAAGAGCCGCGCGGGCGGTATCACGGCCTTGGCGGAGTTCTGGTCAAGCCGACGTCGACCGAAGAGGTCGCAGCGGTTCTGAAGCACTGTCACGCGGCGGGCGTCGCCGTGCTGCCCTATGGCGGCGGCACCGGTCTGGTCGGTGGCCAGATCACCGAAGACGGTCCCGTGCCAGTCATCCTGAGCCTCGAAAAAATGAATGCCGTCCGTGCGGTCACCGGCCATGTTCTGGAGATCGAGGCCGGCGCGACGCTGCTCGAGGCCCAGCAGGCGGCGGAAGGCGCGGAGCGGCTGTTCCCGCTGACGATCGCAAGCCAGGGCTCTGCCCGGATCGGCGGTGTGCTGGCGACCAATGCGGGCGGGGTGAACGTACTGCGCTATGGCAACGCGCGCGAGCTGTGTCTGGGCGTCGAGGCGGTGCTGGCCGATGGCACGGTGATCTCCGGCCTCAAGCATCTGCGCAAGGACAATACCGGCTACGATCTGAAGGACCTGCTGATCGGGTCCGAGGGCACGCTCGGGATCATCACGGCGGCGACCCTGCGGCTGTTCCCGCGCCCGGCGGCGGTCGGCACGGCGATGATGGTGGTCGAAAGCCCCGCCGCCGCGCTGGAACTGCTGGAACTGGCCGAGGCCCGGATGCCGGGCTGCGTGTCGGCCTTCGAGATGATCTCGGGGCAGGGGCTGCGCTTTCTCGACGAGGTCGGGCCGGAGGTGCATCAACCTTTCGAGGCGCGCCCCGACTGGTCGGTGCTTATCGAGATCGGTCTGCCCGAGGGGCTGGCGCCGGAGGAGGCGCTGGGAGAGCTGTTTGAGGCGGCCGAGGGGCTGGTCAGCGATGGGGTGATCGCAAGCTCCGAGAGCCAGCGCGCCCAGATGTGGACCCTGCGCGAGAGCCTGCCGGAAGCGAACAAGCGGATCGGGTCGATCTCGAGCCATGACATCTCACTGCCGCTGCCGAAGCTGGCGGATTTCATCGAAGAGGCGCGCGGCGCGCTTCTCGACCTCGGCAATATCCGCATCAACTGCTTCGGTCATGTCGGCGACGGCAACCTGCATTTCAACGCCTTCCCCGCCGAGGGGCGCGACCGCAAGGAATACGAGAACCTGCGTCGCGCGATCCCCGAGACGGTCTACGATCTGGTCGACCGCTTTGGCGGCTCGATCTCGGCCGAGCATGGGATCGGGCGGCTCAAGGTGGACGATCTGGAGCGCTACGGCGATCCGGGCAAGCTCGCTGCGATGCGCGCGATCAAGGCGGCGCTGGACCCGAAAGGCATTTTCAACCCCGGCGCTGTGTTGGCGGAGCGCTGAGGGCCAAGAGAAACGCGCCCCGCCAGGAGAGCAGGCGGAGCGCGGCGTTATGGTTCACGTGTCATTGCAAGCAGCCGAACCATCAGGCCCGCTCAGGTTAGGTCGATTCGCGTAAGAAAGACGTTAACGTGGTTCCAGCGCGGCGGCCTGCCGGGCAATCCGTGCCACGTCACGGCTGAGGGGAAGGTCCCGCTCCATCCGGTCGATAGCGACCCAGCGCGCATCCAGCGCGTCGTCGTCCGCGACCGGCTCTCCGGCCTGCCATTGGCACTCGACTGCGACCAGCACGAAGTGATGTTCCAGCGTGCCCTCCCCATCCTCGGCGAGGACGTCGAGCGCGTTGAAGGCATGGGTGGCCCGCGCCTGCACGCCGGTCTCTTCAAGCAATTCGCGCTCTGCCGCGGCAAGAAGCGTTTCGCCGAACTCGACCTTGCCGCCGGGAAAGCCCCAGAGCCCGGCATCGGGCGGGTTCGCCCGCTGCACCAGCAGTACCTGACCGTCGCGGATCACGACGGCGAGAATGGCGGGGACCGGACGGGGGCTCACGCCCCCTCGAATTCGCACAGAACGCTGACATTCATGCCGCGATCTTCGAGCAGTTTGCGCCCGCCCAGTTCCGGCAGATCGACGATGAAGGACAGGCCCACGATCTCGCCGCCGACGCGCTCGATCAGCTGGATGCCCGCCTGCGCGGTGCCGCCGGTGGCCAGAAGATCGTCGACGACCAGAACCTTCTCGCCGGGCTTGATCGCATCCTCGTGCATCTCCATCACCGCCTCGCCATATTCCAGCTGGTAGGCCTGCGAAATCGTCTGGCCGGGCAGCTTGCCCTTCTTGCGGATCGGCACGAAGCCTTTCGAGAGCTGATGCGCGATCGCGCCGCCGATGATGAAGCCGCGCGCCTCGAGCCCCACGACCTTGTCGATCTGCTGGCCCGCCCACGGATGCAGCAACTGGTCGATCGCCATACGGAAGCCGCGCGGATCGGCGAAGAGCGTCGTCACATCGCGGAACATGATCCCCTCATGGGGGAAATCGGCGATGGTGCGGATATAGTCTTTGACGTTGGTCATGGGATCCTCAGAGGTCGAGCACGCGGCCCGCGATGGTCTTCAGTTTGCGCGCCATCTCGGGGTCGCGCTTGTCGGGGGCGGTCATGATCGCGCTGTCGAGGGCGTGGGTGCAGCCGGTGGCGCAATCGCCCGCCGCGCCCTTCAGCAGACCGGGCAGGGCGGCGACCAGGGCGCGCGCCTTGTCGGCGTTCTTCATCGCGACGGCAACGACCTGCGCCACATCCACGGCATCGTGATCGGGGTGCCAGCAGTCGTAATCGGTGATCATCGCGACGCAGGCGTAATGCAGTTCCGCCTCGCGGGCGAGCTTGGCTTCGGGCATGCCCGTCATGCCGATCACGTCGGCGCCCCATTGGCGGTAAAGCTCGCTCTCGGCCTTGGTCGAGAATTGCGGGCCCTCCATCGCGACGTAGGTGCCACCCTCATGGACGCTCACGCCAGTCTTGCGGGCGGCTTCGGCACAGGCTGCCGACAGTTCCGAACACACCGGGTGGGCGACCGAGACGTGGCCCACCATGCCGGGGCCGAAGAAGGTTTTCTCACGCGCGAAGGTGCGGTCGATATATTGGTCCACGATCAGGAAATCGCCGGGCGCATAGGCCTCTTTCAGCGAGCCCACGGCGGAGACGGCGATCAGATCGGTGACGCCCAGCTGTTTCATCGCGGCGATATTGGCGCGGTAGGGAACGGTGGTCGGCGTCTCGACATGGCCGCGCCCGTGGCGGGGCAGGAAGGCCATCTTCACACCGTCCAGCGTGCCGGTCAGCACCTGATCGGAGGGCGCGCCGAACGGCGTCTCGACGGTGATCCATTCGGCCCCTTCGAGCCCGTTGATCTGATAGACGCCCGAGCCGCCGATCACCCCGATCATTCTGTCCATTCCGCGCATCCTCCGCCTGTCTTTTCCGCGTCGCGGCGAGCCTAAGCGCCACGGCCCCGGGAGGAAAGAGGGATTGCAGCCACTTGCCGCGCGGTCTATCGGCGCAGGGGGATATGGGAGTCCCCACGGGAGGATCTATGGAAAATATCCGCGGCTCGGTGCTGATGGTCGTCGCGATGGCGGCCTTCGCGATGGAAGACATGTTCGTCAAATCCGCCTCGACCCATCTCGCGGTGGGCGTGGTGCTGATGCTGTTCGGCCTCGGCGGGATGGCGGTCTTCGCAGTACTCATCACCGCGCGCGGCCAGCGGCTGCTGCATCCGGCACTCGCGTCGAAACCGCTCCTGATCAAGCTCGCGCTCGAAGTGGTGGGGCGTCTTGGCTACACGCTGGGGATCGCGCTGACGCCGCTCTCGAATGCCTCTGCGATCCTGCAGGCGACGCCGCTCGTGGTGGTCGCGGGCGCCGCGGTGGTGTTTTCCGAACGCGTCGGCATCCGCCGCTGGGTCGCGGTGGGGATCGGGTTCATCGGCGTGCTGATCGTACTGCGCCCGGGCCTCGACGGTTTCGTCCCGGCAGCCCTCTGGACCGTGCTCGGGATGCTGGGCTTTGCGGGGCGCGATCTGGCGACGCGCGCCTGCCCGCCGGTCCTGTCGAATTTCCAGCTCAGTTTCTACGGCTTCATGATGCTGATCCCGACCGGCGTGCTGATCCTGCTGATCTTCGGCGGTGTGACGACGCCCGATCTCTTTGCGCTGCGCGACGTGGCCGGTGCGGTGGCCTTCGGCAGCCTCGCCTATTGGTCGCTGACCAAAGCGATGCGGATGGGCGAGGTCTCGGTCATCACGCCCTTCCGCTATACCCGCCTGATCTTCGCGCTGATCCTCGGCGCGGTCGTGTTCGGCGAGCGGCCCGATGCGGCGATGATCGTGGGCGCAGCCCTGATCGTGGCGAGCGGTCTCTACACGCTTGTCGAAGGCCGCCGCAGCCGGGCGCGCGCACGGGTCAGAGCTTAGGCCGCAGCATCTCGAAGGTTTCCGACACGGCCGCGTAATCGCCGCGATTGCCGAGCCGCACGAGACGATCGGGCGGGGAATAGAGCCCGTCCTTGAGGCAATCGTCCGCGATATGGATGCCTGTCACCTCGCCATGCACAAGGTAATTCCCCTCGCCCAACAGTTTGATCACCTGCACCACGCGACATTCGAGCGAGGCGGGCGCTGCCGCCACGCGCGGGCAATCGATCGTCTCGCACTCCGCCTTCTCGATCCCGCATTCGGCGAACTCATCGGTGCCGGCCGGATAATTGGCGCAGGAGGCGTTCATCTGATCTTTCAGCGCATAGGTCACGAGATTGGCGCAGAACACGCCCGCTTCGCGCAGCTGCGAGACACTGTCCTTCGTGCCGTCGCGGTCGGGCTTCACACCGGTCGAGGAGAAGATCACCTGCGGCGGCGTATAGGCGACCGCGTTGAAGAAGGAGTAGGGCGCGAGGTTGTCGCCCATCTCGCTGCGCGTCGAAATCCAGCCGATCGGACGCGGGGCGACGATGGAATTGAACGGGTTATGGGCGAGAGGGTGGCCATCTGAAGTGCGATAGAACATGCTTTCTCCTGTTTGATCCCGAACTTAGCGCATGCTACCGCGCAGGAAAGGGGCAGCCTGAAAGGGGCGGCGGGCGTATGTATCAGCTCGAACAAGAGACGGCGGAAGACTGGTGGGAAGTCGAGGCGCTCTATGACCTCTGCTTCGCGCCGGGCCGCACGGCGCTGTCCTCCTACCGGCTGCGCGACGGGGTCGATCCGGTGCGCCCGCTTTGCCT
>NZ_DFRG01000128.1:0-16889 GCF_002378135.1 Thioclava sp. UBA3469 | reverse complement strand
GCTGCGTCTCTTTGCGAGCCACATCCGCAACGGTGACTATCTCGACCGCCGCCATGACGAGGCGCTCCCCGATCGCCAGCCGCTGCCGCGCCCCGATCTGCGGATGATGCAGCGTCCGATCGGTCCGGTCGCGGTCTTCGGCGCGTCGAACTTCCCGCTGGCGTTTTCGACGGCCGGCGGCGACACCGCCGCCGCGCTGGCCGCAGGCTGCCCGGTCGTCGTGAAGGGCCATTCCGCCCATCCCGGCACCGGCGAAATCGTGGCCGAGGCGATCAAGGCCGCAGTCGAGAAATGCAACATGCCCAAGGGCGTCTTCAGCCTGATCCAGGGCGGACGCCGTGACGTGGGTCAAGGGCTCGTGCAGCATCCGCTGATCAAGGCCGTGGGCTTCACCGGTAGCTTGGGCGGTGGTCGTGCGCTGTTCGATCTGTGTGCGCAGCGTCCCGAGCCGATCCCGTTCTTTGGCGAGCTCGGCTCGGTCAACCCGATGTTTCTGCTGCCCGAGGCCGCAAAGGCGCGCGGCGCCGAGATCGGCGCCGGCTGGGCAGGCTCGCTGACGATGGGCGCGGGCCAGTTCTGCACCAACCCGGGCATCGCCGTGGTCGAGGGTGGCCCCGCAGGCGACGCCTTTGTCGCCGCCGCGAAAGAGGCGCTGTCGGCCTCCGGCCCGCAGGTCATGCTGACGGACGGCATCGCGCAGGCCTATCGCGACGGCAAGGACCGGTTCGATACCCGCAATTCCGTGACCCCAGTGCTGACGACCGAGCAGGAAGGCCGCAACGCCTCCCCGAACCTCTACGAGACGAGCGCCGAGAACTACCTGCAGGACCATGCGCTTGGCGAGGAAGTCTTCGGGCCGCTCGGTCTTGTCGTCCGGGTCTCGGACCCCGCGCAGATGGTCGATCTTGCGAAGGGCTTCGAGGGCCAGCTGACAGCAACCATGCATCTCGATGACGGCGATGCGGAGCTTGCCCGCAAGCTGCTGCCGGTGCTCGAGCGCAAGGCGGGCCGCGTGATGGCCAACGGCTTCCCGACCGGCGTGGAGGTCTGTGACGCAATGGTCCATGGCGGGCCCTATCCCGCGTCCACGAACTTCGGCGCGACCTCGGTCGGCACCCTTTCGATCCGGCGCTTCCTGCGTCCGGTCTGCTACCAGAACATCCCCGAGGGCGTGCTGCCCGCGGACCTTGCGTGAGTTTCGTCGGCTTTCGTTTCAGGCAGAACGATGAACAGCCTGAAGTGGTCGCTTAAGCTACACGCTCTTGAGGATGTTGCTGCGTTTGGCAGGCCTTCGATTTTTGGTCGGGCGAAGTCCTTCCCGGGGGGGGCGAACTATGGTGCCCCCCGCGTGCCGCCTTTTTTGAGCATAAGCCGAAGCTGCCGCGCCGGGCCGCAATCCAGCCGTTCAGGAAAGCTAGCTATAGTCTGTCATATAGCTAGCTTTTCCCGACAGACCCCCGGCGCCGTTTTTCGCACCGGTCTCCTGCCCGTTTTTTCAGGTCACCAACTTATCCTCGAGCGAGAGCCAAGGAAGAGAAGAGGTGATCCATGAGCTATCAGTTTGTCCATATCGAATGTTACTCGGCCGCCCCGCGCAAGGTTAAGGGGGCGCCTGAGCAGGTGAACACGGCCGAGCAGGTCTTTGGCGAGGCGATGCGGGTGCCACGCTATTCGCGCCATGTTGCGGAGCCGAAAGCGCCAATCAAGCTTGACGGCACGACGACGCTCAAAAAGCTCGAGGCGCTCTGGGCCAAGAAGGTGGAGACGATCCGTGAGACCGTGAAAAGTGCGAAAGGCACGAGCTATCAGCGTCGGCTGCGTCGGGATGCGGCGACGCTTTATGCGGAAATTCACTCGCATCCATTATCGGTTGAGACCCTGACCCATGATGGGGGACGGCATGCACCTGAGATCAAGACCTGGGTGCAGCGAGTGCTTGCGCATTTTAAAATCCGGATGCCGCAGGGCGTGGAGTGGGCGGCCGTGCTGCATCTCGATGAGGCCCATGTCCACCTCCACATCTTGGCGATCAATGTCGACGATCCGAAGCTCGATGCGAACAAGCTGCATGCGGGCAAACGCGCGGCCACGGAGGTGCGCGCCTCCTGCGAGACCCCTTCGGCCATTTGCTCGCTCCCGCGTCCCATTCCCAAGCCTCTTCCTCCGAGACCGCGCAAGCGGGCTCTTGGCAAGCGACCGGAGACCATCGCGCGCAACAAGGCGCATAATGCTGCGCGTCTTGAGGCGTGGCGCACGGACTGTCGCGCGGCGCGGGCTGAAAATGCGAAGGTGCTCGCGTCGTGGAAAGAAGAGAACCGCACCCATCTGAAGGCGGCTCGAAAACTGCGGGGTGAGGTTCCGGAAATGGTCGCCTACCGTGCGGCCATGCGTCAGTTCCAGGACGATTACCACCGGGCGGTCGGAGAGCACTGCGGGCTCTTGCGCGACGGGCCGCGAAAAGCGCGGCTAACGACGAAACAACATGCCGCGCGCAAGGCGATCGCGGAGCAGATGCGAGTGCAGTCTGCGGAGCTCGACCGAAGAACTCTTGAGTTTGCGCAAAAGCAAGCCGCCCTGAGCAATGTCATCGCCGCGCTTTCCGGCGGCGGTGCCGAAATTTTGGGCGGCGAGTTAGTGATGGAGGATATGCCTAACTGTCTCACTAAGCTTGGTGAGAGCGACGAAGACCGGATCATCCAGGGGATTCTGGATCTCCTAGTGCGTGCAGGGGAGGCCGGTGTTGGTGCGCTGCAGCTGTCGCGCGATGACGAGATTGATGGGCCGGGGATGGGGTAGGCGCCCGATGCCTTCTCCTATGCCGACCTTGCGTTCTTAAGTCGAAGTATTCGGCGATCACGCCGTCCCGACTTCAGCTCTGCCGAGGCGCGACCTCGAAAAGCTCTGTGTGATCATCCTGAATGCGGTCGATCTGATCGAGGATCCGCGACAGGTGATCGCGCATCGCCTGCGTCGCGCGGTCAAGGTCCCGGCTTTCGAGCGCGCTCAGAATCTTTACGTGATCGTCGAACGCATCGCGCGAGGCGAAAGACAGCGACAGCATCCGCACGCGATCCATGTGGCCCTTGTTCTCGGCGATCAGTTCCCAGGTGAAGCCGAGCCCGGCCCGGGTGCAGATCTCGCGATGAAACTGATCGTCCAGTTCGTGGAATTTGGTCTTCTCACCCTTTTCCATTGCGGCACGCTGTTGCTCGATCAGATCGCGCAACGCCGCGAGATCCTCATCGGTCAATGCGGCGACCGCGACGCGCACAGTTTCAACCTCGAGCGCGTTGCGAATGAAGCGCGCCTGCAGCACCGCTTCGCGTGAAATCAGCGAGACCGTCGTCGCACGCTGAGGTCGAATCACAAGAAATCCGAGCTTCGACAAACGGTAGAAGGCATCGCGCACCGGCTGGCGCGAAACCCCCATCTGCTTGGCGACCTCCACTTCTGAGAGCTTGGTGCCCGGTGGCAGGGATAGCCCCAGAACCTGTTGGCGCAAATGTTCGAAAACGACATCGGAAACCGACATGCGTGCGTTCTGATCAAGCTGGGTCAAAGGCAGGGGCGCGGGCATCGGAACTCCTCGTTGACGGTCCGGGTATTCTAGCATATTAGTTTATTAGTTCGGTGGTAGTCCACCTAAGAAAATAGCTACAGGGGGAGCGATAGACCATGGCGCTGTTGAATAAAGATCGCCTGCTGCCAGCGGATCCGGGGGTTCGTGCCCTTGCGCGCGATCTCTATGACACGATCAAGGACGCCCCGATCATCTCGCCCCACGGCCATACCGATCCGCGCTGGTATGCGCAGAACGAAGCCTTTCCCGATCCCGCCCAGCTTTTCGTGACGCCCGATCACTATGTGTTCCGGATGCTTCACAGCCAGGGCGTGCCGCTGGAAGCGCTTGGCGTGCCGCGCGTCGATGGCGGTGAGACGGAAACCGATGGCCGCAAGATCTGGCGGCTGTTCGCGGAGCATTACCACCTGTTCCGCGCCACGCCCTCGCGGATCTGGCTGGACCATGCGTTCGAGACGATCTTCAGCTTCACCGAGCGGCTCAGCGCCGACACCGCGGACATGTATTACGATCGCATCTCGGAGGCGCTTCAGCGCCCGGAGATGCGCCCGCGCGCTTTGTTCGATCAGTTCAATATCGAGGTGATCGCGACGACCGAAAGCCCGCTCGACGATCTGAAATGGCACCGGATGATCCGCGAAAGCGGGTGGGGCGGGCGCGTGATCACCGCCTATCGCCCCGATCCGGTGGTCGATCCCGATTTCGAAGGCTTCGCGCAGAATGTCGAGACGTTCTGTCAGCTTGGCGGGCAGTCGGGCACATCCTTCGCGGCCTATCTGGACGCCCATCGCGACCGGCGCGCCTATTTCGCCTCTTTCGGGGCAACCTCGACCGACCACGGTCATCCGAGTGCCGCGACGCTCAATCTGGATCGCGCCGCGGTAGAGGCGCTCTATGACAAGGTGCTCGCGGGGAAAGCGGACGCGGCGGAGCGCGAGGCATTCCGCGCCCAGATGCTGACCGAGATGGCGAAGCTGTCCTGCGAGGACGGTCTGGTGATGCAGATCCATCCCGGCTCGTCGCGCAACCATTCTGATCCTATCCTGTCCCGCTTCGGGCGCGACAAGGGCTGCGATATCCCGACGCGCACCGATTATGTCGCAGCCCTCAAGCCGCTTCTGGATGCGGTGGGGCAGAACCCCGAGCTGCGCGTCATCCTGTTCACACTCGACGAGACCACCTATGCGCGCGAGCTGGCGCCGCTGGCAGGGGTCTATCCCTGTCTGCGCCTCGGCCCCGCGTGGTGGTTCCACGACAGCTTCGAGGGCATGTGGCGCTACCGCGAGATGACCACCGAAACCGCGGGTTTCTACAACACGGTCGGCTTCAACGACGACACCCGTGCCTATTTGTCGATCCCCGCGCGCCATGACGTCGCGCGCCGGGTCGATGCCGGATTCCTTGCCAACTTGGTCGCCACCGGGCGGCTGACGGAGGAGGAAGCTTCTGAGGTCATCCATGACCTCACACACAGGCTTGCACGCCAAGCCTACAAGCTCTGATTGAGCACTTTCTGGGAGGAGAGAAGTAATGAAGAAGACACTGACACCTATCGCTGCGCTGCTGATTTCGGCCGCCAGCGTCACGACCGCGTCGGCCTGCGACATGACCCTGCGCTCGTCGGACACCCACCCCGACGGCTACCCGACCGTCGAGGCGGTGAAATCGATGGCGAAAGAGGTCGAGGCGAAGACCAATGGCCGAATCTGCATCGAGGTCTACCCGTCCGCGCAGCTGGGCGAGGAGAAGGATACGATCGAGCAGACCCAGCTGGGCGTGATCGACATGGTGCGCGCCTCGTTCGGCACGTTCAACGACATCGTTCCGGAAACGCAGCTGTTCTCGCTGCCCTACCTGTTCCGTTCGGTCGAACATCAGCACCACGTTCTCGACGGGCCGATCGGCGCGGAAGTCGGCAAGGCGTTCGAGGCACATGATCTGGTGCAGCTGGCCAATTACGACGCCGGTTCGCGCAGCTTCTACAACTCCGAGCATCCGATCAAATCGATCGACGATCTTCAGGGCATGAAGTTCCGCGTGATGCAGAACGACGTGTTCGTCGACATGATGAAGGCGATCGGCGCCAATGCTACGCCGATGCCCTATGGCGAGGTCTATTCCTCGATCCAGACCGGCGTCATCGACGGCGCAGAGAACAACTGGCCCTCCTATGACAGCTCGGGCCATTACGAGGTCGCGCCCTATTACACGCAGGACCAGCACCTGATGGTGCCGGAACTGGTGGCGATGTCGCTCACGACCTGGAACAAGCTGAGCCCCGACGACCAGAAGGTCATCAAGGCTGCTGCGAAGAACTCGGAAACGCTCGAGCGCAAGCTCTGGGCCGAGCAGGAAAAGAAATCCGAGGACAAGGTCGAAGCGGCTGGCGTCAAAGTCGTGAAGGATATCGACAAGCAGCCCTTCATCGACGCGATGAAGCCGGTCTACGACAAGTATGTGACCACGCCCGAGGCGAAGGATTTGGTGGCGCGCATTCAAGCGACG
This sequence comes from Thioclava sp. UBA3469, assembly GCF_002378135.1. Taxonomy (NCBI): domain Bacteria; kingdom Pseudomonadati; phylum Pseudomonadota; class Alphaproteobacteria; order Rhodobacterales; family Paracoccaceae; genus Thioclava; species Thioclava sp. UBA3469. The sequence goes on along the minus strand of NZ_DFRG01000128.1, from coordinate 10,804 downwards.
AAGTGATCTGACCCCTCGACCCCCGCCCGCAGGGGCGGGGGCACCTTCTTTCCGTGGAGTTCCCTCCGATGCGCAACATTGTGGAGAAACTAGCCGTCTGGACCGGCTGGTTGGGCCAGGCTGCCCTATGGCTATCAGGGATCGGGTTGGTGCTGATGACGGCCTTCGTCTTCGCCCAGGTCTTTTACCGCTACGTCCTCGGCTCAAGCCTGTTCTGGGCCGAACCGGCCAGTGTGATCCTGATGGGTTGGTTCATCTTTCTCGGCGCGGCCGTCGGTATCCGGGAGGGCTACCACCTCAGCTTCGACGTGCTGCTTTTCGTGCTGCCCGAAAAGGTGCGCCTGACCTTCTTCTCGATCTCGGACCTCGTGGTCGCGGCCTTCGGTTTCGGGATGCTCAAATACGGCTGGGAGCTGGCGGACAAGATGGCCGCCACGACGATTTCAGGGCTCGGTGTTTCCGGGGCCTTCCGCTTCGTGCCGGTCGCGGCGGGCGGAGCGCTGCTGATGATCTTCTGCGCCGAGCGCATCCTGCGCCGGCTCGCGGGCCTGTCTACGTCGCGGTTCGGCGACGATCACGACGCGGCAGAGCTTGAAGGCAATGCTGTAACTGGCGAAGGGAACTGAGCTCATGGAACTCTGGATCTTGTTCGGGACCTTTACCGTCCTTCTGCTGATCGGAACGCCGGTCGCGTTCTGTCTCGGCGTGGCCTCCTTCGCGACAGTCACTTATCTCGGGCTTCCCCCGGTGGTGGTGTTCCAGCGTCTGAATTCCGGCGTCTCTGTCTTTGCGCTGATGGCGATCCCGTTCTTCATCTATGCCGGCGACCTGATGGTGCGCGGCGATATCGCGCGGCGGTTGGTCGCGCTGGCGGGCGCCTTGGTGGGGCATATGCGCGGCGGGCTGGGGCAGGTGAACATCCTCGCCTCGGTGATGTTCGGCGGCGTGTCGGGCTCGGCTGCGGCGGATGCCTCGGCAGTGGGCGGCCTGATGGTGCCGCAGATGCGCGAACGAGGTTACGGCGCGGATTACGGCGTGAACATCACCGTCACGGCGGCGATCATCGCGCTGATGCTACCGCCCAGCCATAACATGATCATCTATTCGATCTCGGCAGGCGGGAAGATCTCGATCGCCGACCTGTTCACCGCCGGGATTATTCCGGGTCTGGTGCTTGCGCTGTCGCTGATGACCGCCGCCTATTTCGTCGCCAAACGCCGCGGCTACCCGACCGAACCGTTTCCCGGTCGCAGGGCCCTCGGGCGGTTGTTCTGGAATGCGATGCCCGGTCTGATCATGATCCTGATCATCTTCGGCGGCGTGCGCTCGGGCATTTTTACCGCCTCTGAAAGCTCCAATATCGCGGTGGTCTACGCGCTTCTGGTGACCGTCTTCCTGTATCGCACGATGAAGCTGTCGGATTTCATCGAAGCGACCAAGGGCGCGGTGCGCACGACGGCGATGGTGCTGATGGTGATCGGCTGCGCGGCCTCCTTCGGCTGGCTGCTGGCCTATCTGCAAGTGCCGGCCAAGCTGATCAATCTGCTCGAGAATTTCTCGCATAATCCGATCGTCATCCTGCTGCTGATCAACCTGTTGCTGCTGGTGCTGGGCACGTTCATGGACATGTCGCCGCTGATCGTGATCACCACGCCGATCTTCCTGCCCGTGGCTCAGGCCTTCGGCGTCGATCCGGTGCAGTTCGGGGTGATCCTCGTGCTCAACCTCGGGATCGGGCTCTGCACACCGCCGGTCGGTGCGGTGTTGTTCGTCGGCTGCGCGGTGGGCCGGGTGCCGATCACGACGGTGATGAAATCGATCTGGCCGTTCTATTTCGCGACCTTCGCCACGCTGATGCTGGTGACCTACATCCCGGCGCTTTCGCTCTGGCTGCCGTCGGTCTTCCACTGAGAGGAGTTTTCGCATGAGCTATCCGATCGCCTATCCCGATGAGGGCATCGCCCGTCAGGTGCTGACCGAAAACGAGCAGATGATGCTGGTCTCGGTTCGCTTCGAGGCCGGGGCAGAGGGGGCGCTCCACTCCCATCCTCACGTGCAGGCCACCTACTGCACCTCCGGCGAATTTCGCTTTGTCCTCGATGGTGCGGAGCACGTGCTGCGCGCCGGGGACAGCCTGATGATACCGTCCGGCGCCGAACACGGCTGTGTCTGCGTCGAAGCGGGGGAGCTGCTCGACTGCTTTACCCCGCGCCGCGACGACTTTTTGTGAAAGGACATTCAATGCTCAGCGTAGAAACCCGCCACGCCATCCATCCCGATCACGCCCGCACCATGGGCACGCAAGAGCTGCGTGAGCATTTCCTGGGCACGGGGCTGTTCGCGCCCGGCGAGATCCGCTTGATCTACACGCATTACGACCGGTTCACCCTCGGAGGCGCGGTGCCGAATGGCGCATCGCTGACGCTCGACGTGGTGGACGAGACGCGGACCGCCACCTTCCTCGAGCGGCGCGAAATGGGCGTTGTGAATATCGGCGGCACGGGACGCGTCTCAGCCGCTGGCGAGACCTGGGAGATGGGGCGCGGTGATGTCCTGTATCTGGGCATGGGCGCAGGACCGGTGACCTTCGAGGGCGACGGCCGGTTCTATCTGGTTTCCGCCCCCGCGCATCGCGCCTGTCCGCATCGCCTGATCAAGCTTGCCGAGGCGAACCGCGTCGAGCTGGGCGAAGCTGCGACCTCCAACAAACGCGTCATCAACCAGTTCATCCATCCGACCGTGATGGAAAGCTGCCAGCTGGTGCTGGGCTATACCCAACTGGTCGAGGGGTCAGTCTGGAACACGATGCCCGCGCATGTCCATGACCGCCGGATGGAGGCCTACCTCTACTGGGGCATGACGCCCGAGGCGCGCGTGCTGCACCTGATGGGCGAGCCGACCGAGACCCGCCACATGATGATCGCCAACGAGGAGGCTGTGATCTCGCCGCCGTGGTCGATCCACTCCGGGGCCGGGATCGGGGAATATACCTTCATCTGGGCGATGGCGGGCGACAATGTCGATTACACCGACATGGACTTCGTGCAGCCGGCGGACCTGAAATGAGCCCGTTTTCGCTAAAGAACCGCCGCGCCCTCGTCACCGGCGCGAATACCGGCATCGGTCAGGCGATCGCAGTGTCGCTCGCCGCGCAAGGGGCACATGTGACCTGCGCGGGGCGGCGCGAATGCACCGAGACGCTGGAGATGATCGCGGATGCGGGCGGGCAGGGCGAGGCGCTGCTCCTCGACTTCGCGGACCCGATGGCCGCGCAGGATGTCTTCACGGATGCGGGCTATTCGATCCTCGTGAACAACGCGGGCATCATCCGGCGCGAAGACAGTCTGGAGTTCACCGAGGCCGATTGGGACGCGGTGATGGACGTGAACCTCAAGGCGCTGTTCTTCACCACGCAAGCCTTCGCCCGCGCCGCGCTCGAGCAGGGCAATACGCCTTCGGCAGTGGTGAACATCGCCTCGCTGCTATCCTTTCAGGGCGGCATCCGCGTGCCGTCCTACACCGCATCCAAGCATGGTGTGGCGGGGCTGACCAAGATCCTCGCCAACGAATGGGCGGCCAAAGGGATCAACGTAAACGCCATCGCACCCGGCTATATCGCGACCAACAACACCGAGGCTCTGCGCGCCGATCCAGAGCGCAGCGAAGCGATCCTTGCGCGAATTCCGGCCGGGCGCTGGGGCGATCCTTCCGATATCGGCGGCACCGCCGCCTTCCTGTGTTCCCCCGCCGCGCGCTACATCCATGGCGCGGTCCTGAATGTCGATGGAGGCTGGCTTGCCCGCTGAACGTCTCACCCGCGAAAGCGCGAAGCTCAAAACCGGTATCGTCCATCTCGGCCTCGGCGCGTTCTTCCGCGCCCATGGGGCGATCTACACGGCTGAGGCTGCTGCGAAAAGCGGCGGCGACTGGGGGATCACCGGCGTGTCGCTGCAATCGTCGCGGATGCGCGATGCGCTGGCGCCGCAGGATTTCGCCTATAGCGGGCTGGAGTTCGGCCCCGAGGGCGAAACGCCCGAGCGCATCGAGATCGTCAGCGATATTCTGGTGGCCCGCGAAAATCCGCAAGCAGTGCTCGACGTGATGGCCGATCCGGATGTGCGCATCGTATCGCTCACGATCACTGAGAAGGGCTATTGCCATTCGCCCGCGACCGGCGCGCTTGACCCCGATCATCCCGATATCGTGCATGACATGGCCAACGACCTGCCCGTCTCTGCGCCCGGCTATCTTGTGCGTGCGCTGCAGCTGCGCCACGCGCGCGGCCTGCGTCCCTTCACCGCGATGAGCTGTGACAACCTGCCCGAAAACGGCCGGCTGCTGCGCGGCGTGGTGCTGGATCTGGCGCGTCGCATCGACCCGGAGCTGGCGGACTGGATCGCGGCTGAGGGGCGGTTCCCGTCGACCATGGTGGACCGCATCGTGCCCGCGACGAAGCCCGAGGACATCGCGCGGCTCGAAGAGCTCGCCGGCTGGCACGACGCCTTGCCGGTAATGCACGAGCCGTTCCGCCAATGGGTGATCGAGGATGATTTCGTCGATGGCGAGCGGCCCGATTGGGGCGCGGTCGGTGTCGAGATGGTCAGCGACGTCACTCCGTTTGAGCATATGAAACTGCGGATGCTGAACGGCACCCACAGCTCTCTGGCCTATCTTGGCTATCTGGCGGGGTTCGAGACGATTTCCGACACGATGGACGACGAGGTGATGGCCGACTTCGTGCGCTATCTGTGGCGCGACGAGATCATCCCTTCGCTGACCCCGCCGCCGGGCGTCTCGCTCGAGCGTTATGCCGACGCGCTCGCAGAGCGCTACGCCAATCCCGCGATCCGTCACCGGACATGGCAAATCGCGATGGATGGCAGCCAGAAACTGCCGCAGCGCATTCTGGCCACCGTCGCCGATGCGTTGAAGGCCGGGCGGAGCTGCCCGGGCCTGATGCTCGCGATCGCGGCCTGGATGCGCTACGTCGGCGGCGTCGACGAGAGCGGGCAGCCGATCGAGGTGAAGGACCCGCTGGCCGCTGAGTTGCGTGCGCTCTCCGACAGTGCCGCGGATGCCGAGGGCAAGGTTGCGGCGCTTCTGTCGTTGCGTTCTGTGTTTCCGCCCGAGCTCGCACAATCCCTGCAGGCCCCGGTCACGGAGGCCTATCGCACGCTCGTCGAAAAAGGCGCGCGCGCCGCGGTGCGGGAGGTTCTCCAATGATCGAGAGCTGGCGTTGGTATGGCCCCGAGCTGGACACGATTTCCCTGCCGCAGATCGTGCAAACGGGCGCATCCGGTATCGTCACGGCACTGCACGAGATCGCCTATGGCGAGGTCTGGTCGCGCGAGGCGATCACGGAGCGGCGCGCCCGGATCGAGGCGGCGGGGCTGCATTGGCACGTGGTCGAAAGCCTGCCGATCCATGAGCGGATCAAGCGCGGCGAAGGCGATCTGAGCGCGCTCTTCGCCAATTACCGTCAATCGATGGCCAATCTCGCCGCCGAGGGCATCACCACGATCTGCTACAATTTCATGCCTGTTCTGGACTGGACCCGCACCGATCTGACCGCGCCACTTGCGACAGGCGGTAGCTGCCTGCGCTTCGAGGCCTATCGCATGGCGGCTTTTGAGATTCACATGCTGAAGCGCGAAGGGGCCGAGGACGATTACACGCCCGACGTTTGCGCCCGCGCCAAGACCTGGTTCGAGGGTTCGACACAAGACGAGCGTGACGCGCTGTTGCACGCGATCATGTCGGGTCTGCCGGGTGCCTATGACCGCTACGACATCGCCGGTCTGCGGGACCAGCTCGCGCTTTATGACGGCATCGATCGCGGCGAGATCCGGCGCAATTTCAAACGCTTCCTCGATGAGGTGATCCCCGCGGCAGAGGAGCTGGGCCTGCGGTTCTGTGTCCATCCCGACGATCCGCCGCGCGACATTCTGGGGCTGCCCCGTGTCGTCTCCAACGCCGAGGATATCGACTGGATTCTGCAAGCCCATGACAGTCCCGCGAACGGGCTGACGCTTTGCACCGGCTCGCTCGGGGCGAACCCGGCCAATGATCCGCCTGCGATCGCCGAGCGCTTTGCGCCGCGTATCCATTTCGCGCATCTGCGCAACGTGCGCAAAGACCCCGATGGCAGTTTCGAGGAGGCCGCGCATCTGGGCGGCGACACCGATATGGTTGCGGTCGCCGCCGCACTGCTCGCCGAGGAAACACGCCGGGCCTCCGAGGGGCGCGCGGACGCACAGATTCCGTTCCGCCCGGATCACGGTCATGTCCTGCTCGACGACGCCACGCGCGGCTCCTTTCCTGGCTACCCGCTTATCGGGCGGATGCGCGGGCTGGCCGAGATGCGCGGCGTGATCGCCGGATTGAGGGGGCGCCGCGATGGCTGAAGCGATTACACTGCATCCGCGCGACACGGTCGCCGTTCTGCCCGCGCGGGCGGATGCCGGCAGCACGCCGCTCGGCACCGGCGAGCCGCTTGCGCATCCGGTTTCCGCCGGGCACAAGCTGGCGCGCGTCGCGATGGCCGAGGGTGATCCGGTGATCAAGTTCGGTCAGATCATCGGTCGTGCCAGCGCCCCGATCGCGGTGGGCGAACATGTCCATAGCCATAACGTCAGCTATTCCGAACATGACGAGACCCATCAGATCGGCGCGGATCTCGCAACCGCCGAGGCCGCGATCCCCGATCTCGCGCCGCGCAGTTTCATGGGCTACGCGCGGGACGATGGTCGGATTGGCACGCGTAATTACATCGCACTCTGCGCCACGGTGAACTGCTCGGCCACGGTGATCAAATGCGCAGCCTCCGAGATCACGGCTGAGGGCGCGCTCGATCCTTATGACAACGTCGACGGCGTCGTCGCCTTCGCCCATGGCACCGGCTGTGGCATGGCGGCGAGCGGTCGCGGGGCGGACAGCCTCGAGCGTGTCCTCTGGGGCCACGCGATCCATCCCAATGTCGGCGCGGCGATCTTCGTGGGACTGGGCTGCGAGGTGATGCAGATTGCGCGCATGGAGGCGCATTTCGGGTCCGCGGGGACCGAACGGTTTCACGCGCTGACCATTCAGGAGACCGGCGGCACCCGCGCCACGATCGAGGCGATCAAGGCGAAGCTGCGCGAGATCCTCCCGCAGGTGAACAATGCCAGCCGAAGCGCCTGCCCGGTCTCCGCGCTGCGCATCGGGCTGCAATGCGGCGGCTCGGACGGGTTCTCCGCGATCACTGCGAACCCGGCGCTGGGTGTGGCCTCGGACCTGGTCGTGGGGCAGGGCGGGGGCGTGATCCTCTCCGAGACACCCGAAATCCATGGCGCAGAAGACCTGCTGCTGCGCCGCACCACGCCCGAGGTGGCCGAAAAGCTCCTTGGCCGTCTCGACTGGTGGGAAGGCTATGCCGCACAGGGCGGCGGCTCGATGGATAACAACCCCAGCCCCGGCAACAAGCAGGGCGGGATCACCACGATCCTCGAGAAATCCCTCGGCGCGGTCGCGAAGGCCGGGGCGACGCCGCTGCGGGCCTTTTATGACTATGCCGAACAGGTCCGCACGCCGGGGCTGAGCTTCATGGACAGCCCCGGTTACGATCCGGTCTCGGCCACGGGCCAGATCGCGGCGGGCGCGCAGATCGTGGTGTTCACGACCGGGCGCGGCTCCGCCTTCGGCTCGAAACCCGCGCCGACGATCAAGCTGGCGACCTCGGACCGGCTGATGGAGGCGATGCCCGACGATATGGATATCGGCTGCGGTGACATCCTCAGCCAAGGCGTGTCGATCGCTGACAAGGGCGCGGAAATCTTCGAGGCGATCTTGAGGGTCGCGTCAGGAGAGAAGACCAAATCGGAAGACCTCGGACTGGGCGATAACGAATTCCAGCCGTGGCAAATCGGAGCGGTGATGTGACGAAGAAACCCGTGATCGCCTGCGTCGGGGAAGCGATGGTCGAGCTGTCTTTCGATCGCCCGGAGCAGCAGATCGGCTTTGCCGGAGATACGCTCAACACGGCGGTTTATCTTGCGCGCGCGGCCGGGGCGGCGGCGCAGGTCGAATTCGTCACCGTGCTGGGGCGCGATGCTGTCTCCGATCGCATGAGCGCCTTCATCGCCGCCCAAGGTGTGGGCTGCGCGCACATTCGTCGCCACCCCGAGCGTCTGCCCGGTATCTACGCGATCGCACTCGACGCAAAGGGAGAGCGCAGCTTTTCCTATTGGCGCGATCAATCCGCGGCGCGCTGCCTGTTTGAGGACGGGTTCGCGCAGCTTGAAGGGGTCGATCTGATCTATCTCAGCGCGATCACGCTGGCGATCCTGCCCCATTCGGTGCGCCTGTCGCTCTTGGCACATCTGGAGGCACATCCCGCCCGGGTGGCTTTCGATTCCAACTACCGCCCGCGGCTCTGGGAAGATATCGAGACCGCCCGCGCCGTGACCGAGGCGGCGTGGCGCATCAGTGACATTGCGCTGCCTTCGCTGGATGACGAGATGGCGCTCTTCGGTGATCGCGATGCGCAAGCGGTGCGCGCACGGCTTAACGGCTGGGGCGCGCGCAAAGGCGCGTTGAAGATGGGCGCGGGAGGGGCGATATCGCTCGATCCCACCGCCAAGCCGCTCGACCTGCCTGCCGCGCAAAAGGTGGTCGATACCACCGCAGCCGGCGACAGTTTCAACGGTGCATGGCTCGCCGCGCATTTTCGGGGCGCTTCAGACGAGGGCTGCCTTGTTCAGGCTCATGCCTGCGCGCTCGAGGTGATCGCGCAGCCGGGGGCGATCATAGCTGCGTAGCTACCAAAGAGGGGGCTCGTCTTGCAACTTGCGATGCCGCGATCCCCCGAGTGGCCAAGATTGCCGGTTCCAGCGGCACGCAGCGCGACCCGAGAGGGGATCGGGCTTCAATCTCCATTCTTCACCCCAGTCGTCGGCTCAGCTCTTCGGTCTTATGGATTGATTATTGTTAGTTGCTCAGAGTGATACGGCCTCGGTCAAGATTTTTGATCTTAAGTCCTCAGGATCGCCGCCTCATGATGCTGCCAGCCCGAAATCGCGCGGCGAGATCGCGATATCGGCAATCGTGTAGTTGTCGAGCGTCGCCAAGAAAGCCGCCCGGGCTTCCGCCAAGGGAGAAATCAAACGGCAGGATGCTGTGATCGTGCAATCTCCGTCGCTGCGCATACATTCGACGAGATCGAAATCCGTCTCCATGTGGCGCACAATTGTTCCCACGCCGATCTCTTGGGCGGCACGTGCAAGCCCCAGGCCGCCGGACCGGCCGCGTTGGGCAGTCAGAAATTCGCCTCGGGTCAGCGCGTTGACGACCTTCATGACCGTGCTTCGAGGCGCGTGATAGGCCGCGACGAGATGATCGATCGTGAAGCGGCGGTCTTTCATCGACGCCGCATAGATCATGACGCGCAAGGCAAGGTCCGTAGTGTCGTTCAAGCGCATTCGCAGATCTCTCCTGATCGGGCTCCCAAGCGACGCGTCTCGTATCACGAGGCCGGACAGAATGTCGCACAAGAAAAACATACCTGTGATTGGCATCTTAATTCCCGAGAGAATAGATGCGGTTCATTGGTATGTTTTATAACCCAGGAGACAATGATGGCCAAGCCGCTCTCGGAAAACACACTCGCGATCATCGAAGCCACTGCACCCGTCGTCGCCGAGCACGTCGATCAGATCGTGCCGGTTATGTATCGCAGGCTGCTCGCCGCTCCCGAAATCCGGGCGCTGTTCAACATGTCGCATCAACATGGCAACTCGCCGCAGCACAAAGCGCTCGCGGGGGCGCTGGTGGCCTATGCGACCCATATCCGGAATCCCGGGGTCTTGGCCGATGCGCTGGAACGGATCGCACAGAAACATGTCGGTTTGCAGATCCTCCCCGAGCATTACCCCCATGTCGGCGAAGCGCTGCTGGGCGCTGTCGCCGAGGTGTTGGGCGAGGCCGCGACCCCCGAGATCCTGAATGCCTGGGGCGAGGCCTACTGGTTCCTTGCCAATACGCTCATCGAGCGAGAAGAAGAGATCTACGCCGGTGCGGAAGAACAGGACGGCGGCTGGCGCGGGTGGCGGCGCTTCAAGGTTGGCGCGAAGGACAGCGAAACCTCCGAGATCGCGTCCTTCACGCTCTATCCCGTGGATGGGTTGCCTGTTCTCAAGCATCGCCCCGGTCAGTATCTGAGCTTCCGCTTTGCACCTGCGGAAGGCGAGGAGTATCGGCGCAACTACTCGATCTCCTCGGCGCCGGATGGTCAGTCCTACCGCATCACCGTCAAGCGCGAGCCCGGCGGGCGGATCTCCAACTGGCTGCATGATGCGGTCGAGGTCGGCGCCGAGTTCGACGTGGCCGCGCCCGCTGGCGAGTTCTTCCTCGATCCCGCAGACAAGCGAGAGGTGGTTCTGCTGTCAGGCGGCGTTGGCCTCACCCCGATGATCTCGATGCTGGAGAGCTATGGCGGCGGCGATCTGCGGATGGTCTATGTCCACGCGACGCGGAACGGCCAGTCCCATGCGCTTGCCGCGACCTCCCGTGCGAAGGCGCATGAGAGCCACGTCTTCTATGAGGTGCCGGAAGAGAATGATGTCGCGAATGGTGTCCATACCGGCCGCGTCGATCCGAACTGGCTCGTGCAGATCAGCGATCCGGCCAGGGCGGACTATTTCATCTGCGGCCCGACGGGCTTCATGCAGGAGATGGTTTCCGGTCTGAAGGCAGCAAACGTTCCGGACGCTCGCATTCACTATGAGTTCTTCGGCCCCGCATCCGCGCAGATCGGTTGATACCTCGTCCC
>NZ_DFRG01000089.1:882-13136 GCF_002378135.1 Thioclava sp. UBA3469 | reverse complement strand
GGGGGGGGGGGGGCAAAATTGACGAAAGGGGTAAATGTGGTTGCGTGCCTGAGCGTCTCTGGTGCAATCGCGCCATAGCGTTTGCCGCGCATTCGGTCTTCGGCGCAGCGACCATGCGGGATTGATGCCCAATTGCTGAAATCGAACGCAGGTCTGCTCACTCTCGCGAACGGAACTTCCGAGTAAGTATAATAACTGGTCGCGGCGGGTTTCGGGTGTCGTTCCCCATGCTAAATTCGGTCCGAGCTGTGATCTTAGACAGGCTTGAAGACATGCGTCACGTCTTCCAGAAAATGGCGGCTCAGTGTGTTCGCAAGCGTTCTCCGCACTAAGACCGCGAACGCTTCAGGCTCCTCTGCGGCTGACGAACTGAAGTTCGTCGCCTCGACACAAGGCGAAGTTGCTCCGTGGCCAAGACGCGACGGGGATCGACGGAGGCGGAGCTTGCAGCGATTTCCGTAACGCGCGCATTCGCACGTCATATTCCCGAGGCTGATCTTCCAACGCGGCAAATCGTAGAGCGAGCTCACGTTCGATGCTTTCGCAAGACAGATGGCCGTAGGTCCGGCTCACCGTGTCTGTATTCGCGTGGCCGAGTTGACGCGCGACGATGGCAAGCGGCACGCCGGCCTGCACAAGCTGACTGGCATAAGTGTGCCGCAATCCGTGGAACACGAATTCATGCGGCAGCCCGGCCTTCTCGACAGCTGCTTTGAAGAGATGTTTGTGACGGGTTTTCCAGATCTGGCCTGCGCCGGTGCGAAAGACGATGTCATCGTCTGCTTTCCCGGCGCATTTGGCCAAGAAAAATCGCATCCCTTCCTCCGGGAGATACACATAGCGTGGTCGCCAGCCTTTGGGGGAGGAGACGTAAATACCAAAGATGTCTTTTCCGACATCGCACACGCGAAGCGCTGAAAGCTCGGACACGCGACAGCCCGTATAAAGCGCTGCACGCACCAAGTCCGCAAGATCTGGGCGGCATGCGGCGATCAGCTCACGACACTGCGCGCGTGTGAGGAAGATCTGACGAGGAACTTCCAAATTCGGGACGCGGTGGATGCAGCGCCAAGAGCGTTCCGAGGCGGTGTGGCCGTTCTCCCATGCCATCTGCATGGCAATTCGCAATATCCCCAGCAGCGTGTTCAGTGTTCCTTTCCGGCGGCGCAATGCATCCGGGTCGAGGCTCTCAATCTTTACCCTTGCCTTGAGCGCCTGGTTCCCCCGCTTGGGTGGCGTCTCAAGGATGGCACGACAGAAATTGGTGATTGTGTTGCCGGTCAGCTCGTCGAGCTGAACCGCTCCGAGGCGCGGCAGGATATGAAAGTTGATCAATGCGACCAGAGTCTCAAAGGTCGTCTTCGTGGCAGCTATGCGCTTCCATTCCACATAGTCGATCAGGGCGTCGCCCACAGTGAAGCCAGCGTCACTCTTCGAATATCGCAGATGCTGTGTGGTCCCGACCGGGAAACTTGCTGAGGCAATACCCCGCAATTCCTGCTCGGCGAACCAGGCGCGCGCGAGCGTGATCGCCGCTTCGTAGGAAAGGCCCGTTGAGTTTTCCGAAGCTGCGGGTCCGAGTCGCTGCTGCTTATAGCGGCCATCCTTCTTGCGGATCCGAGCGACCCAATGAAGGGGCTTAGCTGGTTTCTTCTCGAGCCCAATGTGACGGCAATACTCGAGAATGTTCCAATAAGGCTCCCGTCTTTCAGGAAGTGTGTTGATCGTCTTTTGGGTATCGAGCTTCGGCGCGTGATCCATCGGATGCTTCCTCTTGGCCAAGGTTGAGGAAGTATCTTCGCGCTCTCTCCGTTAAGCCATATCGCTCGACATAGTCGAGTAGAACAGCTTCTGCCGTGTCAGGCTGGGTCGGGTCTTTCATTGCATTCTCCTATCAACTGCACGAGTGGGCATACTAACAAGCTGAAAGTAAATGAGCCGTTAAGCCTAGCCGGAATTTGTCGCGTGCGACGAGTGCGGCTTGGCAGGTGAGTCCAATCGCGATACCGCTTCCCGCGTCGCGTTGACGAAACCGGCGCCCAGCCCTCATACATGGCTCTCGGGCGAAAGTGGTTCAGGAGAAGGCCCGTTGACGCAGGAACTGGTGATCGCGGAATGAAGAAGTCCTCGGGCGAAGACGACCTGGCCGCATGGATTCGCGCCTATCTTGCGGCGGGAAGGCCGGGGGACCGTTTGCCGACGATGCGCGATCTGATGAAGCGGTTCGGGGTTGCGCAACGTGTGGTGGAGCGCGTGCTGAAACCCGAAATCGCCGCGGGGCGCTTGGTCTCTCGGCGCGGGGCAGGGGTCTCCATCGCGGAGGTGGTCGAGAAGCAGACCGAATATGATGCGGATCTCCTGATCCTCTATCGGCTGTCCGAAAGCCGTCTGGCGAACACCCTTCTGCAAGAGCTCGAACAACGCCTGAAAGCGCGCGGGATCGACATTCTGAAGCTCGGCTATTCCTCGGAAGATCAAGCGCAAGCGGTGATGAGCCGCATGGGGCGCTTTCGCTGCTGTCTCATCCAGCTCCATTTCGAGACACTTCCGATCCGCTTTCTCGCGGCACTCACCGCACATGCGGATTCGATCGTGCTTGACGGTATTTCTGCGACGGGGATCGGGCTCGACGCGATCGGGACGAACTGGCGCGAGCCTCTGGCGCAGGCGTTCCGTCGATTGCGCGGGGCCGGGCATACGAAGATCGCCTACTTCACCTCCGGCCATCCGGCGCGGCAAATCGCGATGGCGCGGCGCGAATACGAGCGACTTTGCGCGGCAGAAGGCTTGGAAAGCTGGCTTCTGGAGACCGATGCGCTGCCTGGGGGGTATCGGAGTTCCGACCTCGTCGACTCGCTGACCGCGCAGCGTGAAGCGGACGGAAATTTGCCCTTTACCGCGCTCATCGCTTGGGGAGTCGTCGACGGCTACATGCTCGACCGCGCCTTGCGCGATCTGGAGATTGTCCCGGGGCGCGATCTTTCGGTCGTCGTGCTGGGCAGCACCGATTTTCCATCCGAACACCTTCGGCGTTTCGATGTATGCGGTAACAGGAACGACGAGAAAATAGATCTATTCGAACGGGTTGTCTGGTCGCGGGTGCAAGGGGAAGGCCCTCCGCCGCAGATCCATTACCTGCCGGTCCATTTCGTGGAACATGGCAGCGTCGTCGATTTGACAGACTGAGTATAACTCATATTTTTCGAAAAGATATACCCACATAAGCTGGCATCGAACGAATAACGGAGAGTTTGATGCAGGCAGATGCAGCGGCAGAGACGGTGGGCGTAGCCATCATCGGAGCCGGAGAGCGCGGAGTGTATTACGTGGGCTCGCGCATGGCCGAGCTGGCGCGTGAAACCGGGCTGCGGATCATCGGCGTGCAGGACCGGCTCGCGGATCGCGCGGCGCTTGCGGCGCAGCATCTCGATGGGCTCTATTCGGCGCAGGGCCTCAATCACAAGGTGCGCGTCTTCGAAGATATGCATGCGGCCGTCCACGATCCCGATGTGGGCCTCGTGCTTGTGACCACCCACACGGACGCGCATCGCGCCCCTGCAATCGAGGCGATCCGGGCGGGAAAACGTGTCTATCTCGACAAGCCGATCTCGGTCACGCTGGAGGATGCAGAAGCCATCGCCGCGGCGGAGCGGGAAGTGGGCAAGCCGGTGATGATGGGGTTCACGCGGCGCTACGAGAAGCCGTGGATCTCGGCGGTAGAGATGGTCGCGCGCGGCGAGATCGGCAGCCCGCAGATGATCCTGCTGCGCTCCGTCATTCCCTATACGCGCTACCTTCAGCTCTGGCATCGCTCGAACGCCACATCGGGCGGGGCGCTCAATGACAAGGGCTCGCACCATTTCGACGTGCTCAACTGGATCGCGGGGGCCGCCCCCCTTACGGTCAGCGCGATCGGCGGGCGTTCGGATATCTTCGCTCCCGATCCGAACGCCCCGGCGCGCTGCTCGGAATGCGATCGCGATTGCCCCTATCGCCGCCACGAGACGCTGATCGACAAGGCGGAAGGCATCCCGAAAGTGCCAAATGAGAGCTGGAGCACGGCGACCGCGCCGCAGGATCGCAACGACAACTGCGTCTACCTGCCGGGATCGGATATCGACGACCATGCGATCGTCACGGTGCGCTACGCAAATGGCGTCGACGCCTGCCTGTTCTTCACGATTTTCGGGCCCTTCGCCGAGGATCAGGAAACGCTCGAAGTCGTCGGCTCTTCGGGGCGTCTGCGGATGGAGCGGCATTCGGGCGAAATCGATCTCGTCTCGAATTATGGCCGGTCCCGCGACGTGATCGAAGCCGTCTCGAATGACCGCTCATCGAGCCATTTCGGCGCCGATCTGGAGCTTGTCCGCACCATGCGCCGCTTTGCAGATGGGGAGGTTCCCCCGGTGGGCGTGCCCGAGGGGGTTGCCTCGCTCCGGCTGGTTCGTGCAGCCCAGATGAGCCTGAACGCGGGCGGGCGCGCCGTTGATCCGAAGACGATGGAGTTTGTCCAATGATCCGCGCCTCGCTTCCCGCCCGGCTGACGCCGCTTGCCGCCGAGCTGGGGCTGACCCCGCTCTATGGTGACATCCACAACCACTGCGACATTTCCTATGGGCATGGGCGCTTTGCCGATGCGCTGGCGCGGGCTGCGCTTCAGCTCGACTTCGTTTCGATCACCGGCCACGCGCATTGGCCCGACATGCCAGTCGATGACCCTTCCGTGGCCCATATCGTCGACTTCCACGTGAAGGGTTTTGCCAAGTTGCGCGCGGGATGGGAGAGCCATTTCGACGCCCTGCGCGCTGCCGAGACCGCGCGTTTCAGCGTCTTCCCCGGATACGAGATCCATTCGGGCGAACACGGCGATTACACCATCGTCTATGCCGATCTGGAGTTCGCGCCTCTGCATCTGGCAGACAGTCCTTCGGACCTGCGCGAGACGCTCGAGGCCGAGATGCCGGGCCGCGCGCTCGCCTTTCCGCATCACATCGGCTATCGGCAGGGCGCGCGCGGGATCAACTGGAAGACCTTCGACCGGACGCTTTCGCCCTTCGTCGAGATGTTCTCGATGCATGGCTGCGCGGAGACTTCCGAGACCGGGCGCAGCTACCTGCATTCGATGGGACCGGTCGATGGGCATTCGACGATGGAATGGGGCCTGCATGAAGGCCATGCCTTCGGAATCGTCGGCAATACCGATCACCACAGCGCGTTCCCGGGCTCTTACGGGCATGGCCGGATGGCTGCCTATGCGACCGAGCGCGACCGTGAGGCGATCTGGGATGCGATGATGTCGCGGCGGACCAATGCGCTGACAGGCGACCGTATTCACCTGCTCGGCGCAATCGGCAATGTCGTGCAAGGCGGGATCGTCGCGCCGCAAGATGCGGCCCATATGCAAATCGAGGCGATAGGCGGCGGCTTCATCGATAGCATCGACGTGATGCGCAACGGCAAACTGTTCGAGCGGATCTCTCCTGCGCTCACAACGGCGCCGATCGGTGAGGATGCCGATGAGACGCTTCTCTATCTCGAACTCGGCTGGGGTGCGCGCGGGTCGAAACACCACTGGGATGGCCGGATCGAAATCGAAGGGGGCGAAATCCTCGATGTGGAACCGCGCTTCCGGGGCGCTGAAGTGGTCTCGCCGCTTGAAGGTGACGATGCTGGTCACGCGCTGCCGGAGCTGCGCGAGGACGGGGCAGGGGTCGTCTTCTCTGTGACCGCCGAGGCCAACCCGAACAATTCGACCACGGCCACGCAGGGCGTGATGCTGCGCGCGCGCATCGGATCTGACGCTGTCATCCGGGCGACGCTGAGCGGCAAGTCGATCGAGATCCCGGCCGCGCGCCTGCGCGAAGGGGCGCTTTCGGGTAATCTCGGGCCCATCGACAGCCCCGCCTACCGCTTCCATCCGCTGCCGCGTCCGGCGGAGTGGCAATGGGCCGGACGCGTGGCTTTGGGAGAGTTTCAAGCCGGGGAGACGGTCTATCTCCGGCTGCGGCAAGCGGGAGGTCAAATGTGCTGGACCTCACCGATATTCTGCCGTGACGAAGGCCGAAAATCATAAAGAACTAATGGGAGTGTAGAAATGAAGTTGAGGAAACTGATCTATGCCGGGCTCGCCGCCGCAGGTCTCGCCGCAGGTCCGGCCCATGCGGTGGAGCTGTCGATCGTGCATGGCGCCATCGGCAAGGATAACGAGGTGCTGCGCGCCGAACTCGATCGCTGGGAAAAGCAAACTGGCAACACGGTCAAGATCGTCTCGATGCCTGAGTCGACGACCGACCAGTTCGGCCAATACAAGCTTTGGCTGTCGGCTAAATCCTCCGATATCGACGTCTATCGTCTCGACGTCGTCTGGGCGCCGCAGCTTGCCGATCACTTCGTCGATCTGAACGAGGCGACGAAGGATATTCAGGACCAGTTCATCCCGTCGACCCTGAAGGGGCAGATGGTGGACGGCAAGCTGGTGGCTCTGCCGATGTTCATCGGGGCACCCGCGCTCTATTACCGCGAAGACCTGTTGAAGAAATACGACCGTCCTGTGCCCAAGACCTGGGCCGAGATGAAAGAGACCGCGCAGATCATCCAGGACGGTGAGCGTGAAGCGGGCAACAAGGACATGCAGGGCTTCGTGTTTCAAGGCGCGGCCTATGAGGGCCTGACCTGCAATGCGATGGAATGGATCGCCAGCTATGGCGGCGGAAACTTCGTTGAACCCGACGGCTCGATCGACATCAACAACGCGAAAGCGGCAGAGGCGCTGAACATGGCGGCGTCCTGGATCGGCACGATCGCCCCGGAAGGCGTGCTGAACTACAAGGAAGAAGACGCACGCGGCGTGTTCCAATCCGGTGACGCGGTCTTCATGCGTAACTGGAACTACGCTTACGCACTGGTCAATGGCGATGACAGCCCGGTCAAAGGCAAGGTCGGCGTGTCGGAACTGCCCAAAGGCGGCGAGGACGGCAAGTCCGCGGCAACCCTTGGCGGCTGGGAGCTTGCGGTCTCGAAATATTCCAAGCACCAGCAGGAAGCGATCGATCTGGTAAAATTCCTCGACAATTACGAGAGCCAGAAAGAGCGCGCGATCGTCACGTCGCGTCCGCCGACCCTCACGGCCGTCTATAACGATCCGGAAGTCGCGAAAGAGCAGCCTTTCATTCCGCTCTGGAAACCGGTTCTGGACGGCACGCTCGCGCGTCCTTCGGCGGCTGCGAAACGCAAGTATAACGAGGCTTCGTCGCTGTTCTGGACTGCCGTGCATAACACGCTGTCGGGCGACGGCTCGGCCGAGGACAACCTCGCGATGCTGGAAGCCAAGCTGAAGCGCCTCAAAGGCGACGCCTGGTAAGGCCCTGTGCCCTGCGCGGCGCGCGGATCACGCGCGCCGCTTGACGCAAGAGGAGAACGAGATGGCCGTCGACGCCACGAAATCCAAACTCTCTCGCCAACGCGTTCGCTCGGCTTGGCTGTTCCTTTTGCCGATGCTGCTCGTGCTCGCGGCGGTTGCCGCCTGGCCTTTGGCCCGCACGATCTGGTTCGGCTTCACGGATGCGTCGCTCGACCGGATGGGAGAGGCGCAATGGGTCGGGTTTCGCAACTATCTCGACTGGTTCGACTACGGCAACGGCAAGGGCGAATGGGAGGGCCTTCTCGTCGATCCGCGCTGGTGGGGGGCCGTCTGGAACACCATCAAGTTCTCGATCATCTCCGTTTCCGTCGAAACGATTTTCGGCACCGTGATCGCGCTCGTCCTCAATCAACAATTCCGAGGCCGCAGTGTCGTGCGAGCCGCCGTGCTGATCCCGTGGGCGATCCCGACGATCGTTTCGGCCAAGATGTGGGCCTGGATGATGCATGACCAGTTCGGCATCCTGAACGACATGCTGATGCGTCTGCACCTGATCGCAGACCCGATCGCATGGACCGCCTCGCCCGATACCGCCATGATCGCGGTCGTCATCGTCGATGTCTGGAAGACCACGCCCTTCATGGCGCTTCTGATCCTGGCAGGCCTCCAGATGGTGCCGGGCGATATCTACGAGGCCGCCAAGCTCGACGGCATCCCGCCGGTGCGCGTCTTCCGCAAGATCACGCTGCCGCTGATCCTGCCCGCGATCCTCGTGGCGGTGGTCTTCCGGGCGCTCGACGCGCTGCGCGTCTTCGATATCATCTACGTGCTCACGCCGAACACGGATGCGACCCGCACGATGTCGGTCTTCGCACGTGAGAACCTCTTCGATTACGACAAGTTCGCCTACGGCTCGGCGGCCTCGACGCTGCTGTTCCTCGTGATCGCGCTCATCACCATCTTCTTCATCTTCGCCACGCGGATGGATCTCGCGGGAGATCGCGAATGAAACAGCTCAAGTCCTTCGGATTCTACGCCCTCGTCGCGGTGATCGTGTTGCAAGCGGTCTTCCCGTTCTACTACGCGATCCTGACCTCCTTCGAGACCGGGCAGGCGATATTCGATATCAACTACTTCCCGCATAGCTTCGATTTCTCGAACTACGCCTCGATGCTCGAGGGCGGCGATTTCGGGCGACAGATTCTGAATTCCGTCTTCGTCGCGACGGTCGTCGTGATCCTGTCGCTGATCCTCGCTGTGACGGCCTCCTACGCGCTGAGCCGGGTGAAATTCCGGGGCAGGGGGCTTTTGCTGCTGACGATCCTGTCGGTGTCGATGTTCCCGCAGATCGCGGTGCTGGCAGGTCTGTTCGAGGTGATCCGGGCTATGGGGCTCTTCAACTCGCTCTGGTCGCTCGTCTTCTCCTACATGATCTTCACGCTGCCCTTCACCGTCTGGGTGCTCACGACCTTCATGCGCAAGATGCCCATCGAGGTCGAGGAAGCGGCGATCATGGACGGCGCGCGCCCGATCACGATCATCTTCCGGGTGTTCCTGCCGCTGATGTGGCCCGCGATGGTGACCACAGGGCTTCTGGCCTTCATCCACGCATGGAACGAGTTTCTCTTCGCGCTCACGTTCCTGTCGACCGACAGCCAGCGCACGGTTCCCGTCGCCATCGCGCTGATTTCCGGCCGGTCCGAGTTCGA
Source organism: Thioclava sp. UBA3469 (assembly GCF_002378135.1). Classification (NCBI taxonomy): domain Bacteria; kingdom Pseudomonadati; phylum Pseudomonadota; class Alphaproteobacteria; order Rhodobacterales; family Paracoccaceae; genus Thioclava; species Thioclava sp. UBA3469. Next base: position 4,067 of record NZ_DFRG01000089.1, on the reverse strand, counting down.
AATCCCCTGGGGCAACATCATGGCGGCTTCGGTCGTCGTGACGGTGCCGCTGATCGTGCTCGTTCTCATTTTCCAACGCAAGATCGTCTCCGGCCTGACCGCAGGCGCAGTGAAAGGGTGATCCCATGGCTTCGGTCGAATTGAAATCCGTCACCAAATCCTACGGCACACTCGAGGTTCTGCATGGCGTGGACCTGTCGCTGCAAGCGGGCGAGTTCGTCGTCTTCGTGGGCCCCTCGGGCTGCGGAAAATCCACCCTTTTGCGGATGATCGCGGGGCTCGAAGACATCACCTCGGGCGAGCTGACCATCGACGGGGCGCCGATGAATGACGTGCTGCCCGCAAAGCGCGGTGTGTCGATGGTGTTCCAGTCCTACGCGCTCTACCCGCATATGACGGTCTACGAGAACATGGCCTTCGGGCTGGAACAGGCGAAGCTCTCGAAGGACCAGATCAAGACGCGTGTCCGCGAGGCCGCCGATATGCTGCAGATCACGCCCTATCTTGATCGCAAGCCGCGCGCGCTTTCCGGGGGGCAGCGCCAGCGCGTCGCCATCGGTCGTGCGATCACACGCCAGCCGCGCGTGTTCCTCTTCGACGAGCCGCTCTCGAACCTCGACGCCGCGCTGCGCGGCGATACGCGGATCGAGATCGCGCGCCTTCACAAGCGGCTCGAAGACACGACGATGATCTACGTGACCCACGATCAGGTCGAGGCGATGACGCTGGCCGACCGGATCGTGGTGCTCAATGGCGGCCACGTGGAGCAGGTCGGCGCGCCGATGGAGCTTTACGAGCGCCCCGCGTCGCAGTTCGTCGCCGGGTTCATCGGCTCTCCGCGGATGAATTTCGTGGAAGGCCATGAGGCCGAAAGCCGTGGCGGCGCGACCTATGGCATCCGCCCGGAGCATGTCGACATAAGCCGCGACAGCGGCACATGGCATGGCACCGTCACCTTCTTCGAGGCTTTGGGTGCGGACACCTTCATCCACGTCGCAACACAGAACGCCGGCACCGTCGTTGCACGCGTGCCCGGGTTCGAGCGCTACCGCGTCGACGAGACGGTGTATCTGACGCCGCAGGCTGAACGCGGCCACCTCTTCGACAAAACCGGTCGGCCCGTGGTGCCGGCATGAACGCAATGGAGACACAGATGACGATTTCGCCGGGCCTGGAACAGCTTCAGTCCGAAACCAGCCGCCAGTTCGCCGATGCCCGCGCCACTTGGGAGACTTGCCATCCTGCCTGCGCTCAGGCGGCTGAGGAAATCCGCGCAACCGGTCGGCTGTTGCTGCTCGGGATGGGCGGCTCGCATTGGATCAACCGGGCCGCCGAGCCCTTCTACCGGCAGGCGGGCATCGACGCGACGGCGCATGTCGTCTCCGAATATATGCGCGCGCCGATTTCGCGCGAGGCGACGGTGTTTCTGACCTCGCAATCGGGCGCGTCGGGCGAGGTTCTGCGCTACCTCGATGCGCCCGCAGCGGGGCCAGTCTTCGGGTTGACGCTCGATCCCGACAGCCCGCTTGCGACGCGCACGCACCCGCTGCTGGGGCAGGGCGGTGTGGAGCATGCCTATGCCGCAACGCGCTCGCTTCTGATCACGCTGACCCTGCATATGGGGGTGCTGGCAGCCCTCGGGGCAGATAGCGAAGCCTTCGTGGAGGCGCTGAATGCGCCGGTCACGGCGGAGAACGCAGAGGTCGTCGCCGCCATCGCGGGTGCAAAGAATGCGGTGATCTGCGCGCGTGGCACGATGCAGGGGATTGCAGATGCCGCGGCGCTGAGCCTGATGGAACTGGCGCGTATTCCCGTGCTGGGTCTCGAGGCTGGACAATTCCGCCATGGTCCCTTCGAGATGGTTGATGACGAGAGCGCCGTGATCTTCCTGCGCGGGGCGGGGGATGAGGGCGTGAATATCGACGGGCTTTCGCGCGAACTCCTCGGCCACGGTATCCGGCCCATCGTCTTCGATTTCTCCGGCGAAGCGCCGGTCGAGGGGGCCCTGACGGTCAGCCTGCCGAAACGTCAGGGACTCGCGGCCGCGATCTCGGTCCTGCCAGTTCTGCAAAAGGCGATCATCGAGGCCTCCGACCGCATGGTCGATCAGGTCGGCGTGCCGATCCGGTCGCGCAAGGTGACCAGCGGGGAGGCCGCGTAATGGCCCGTCCGATCTGCGTTCTCGGCAATGCCAACCTTGACCTCGTCATGGGCGCGATCGGGGCTTGGCCCGATCCGGGCACCGAGACGTTTCTGCCGCGCTCGGATATGCGGATCGGCGGATCGGCCGCGAATACGGCGTTGGTTTTGAGCCGTCTCGGCGCGCCGAACGGCCTGATCTCCGGCTGTGGTTTGGACATGGCGGGCGAGATGATCGCGGATCGGTTTCAGGGCGACCTCGACTGCATCGAGCGGTTCAGCGATCCGACCGGGGTGTCGGTTGGCGTGCTCTTCGAGGATGCGGAGCGTAGTTTCCTTTCGATCGATGGGCACCTGGCGAAGCTAGATCTGCCTGTTTTCCTGAGGCAGTTGAAAGACTGGCCGCTGGACGGAGCGATTGCTCTGGTCAGCGGCGCCTTCGCCATGCCCGGATTGCTTACCCATCAAGAGGCGCTGATCGATCACCTGCGCCTCGCTGGCGCGGAAATCGCAATCGATCCGGGCTGGCCCGGCGGTGGCTGGACCGACGCGAGCCGACGCGCCGTTCTACGCTGGATCGGGAAATCAGATCACGTGCTACTCAATGACAAGGAAACATGCGCGCTGGCGGGATGCGCCGATCTCCCTGCGGCGCTCGATGCCCTTCAGGAGGGAGGCGGCGCGGGCGCACGCCTGGTCGTCAAATGCGGTGCCGATGGCGCGATCTGCCGCTATGGTCGCGAAACCATCCGGGCACACGCGCCTCGGCGTGAGGTGTTTGACACGGTCGGCGCAGGAGATGCGTTCAACGCGGGCTATCTCGCCGCGATTGCGCGCGACGCGGGTATCGAGACGGCGCTGTCCGCAGGGGCGCATGTCGCCTCCGATGTCATCGCCGAATTCCCGCGCGCGCAAACGCCGATATCCCTCACGGAGTTAGCCCTTGCCTCGTAACATCCTTCTGATGATCGCTGACGATCTGGGTCGCATGGCGGGCTGCTACGGTGAGCCCGCGATCCGGACGCCGAATATCGATGCGCTGGCGG
>NZ_DFRG01000089.1:0-567 GCF_002378135.1 Thioclava sp. UBA3469 | reverse complement strand
TATCGATGCGCTGGCGGCGCGCGGCACGCGGTTCGATATGGCCTTCACCTCGACGGCGTCCTGCTCGGCCAGCCGGTCTGTCATCTATACTGGGCTGCATACGCATGAGACCGGGCAATATGGTCTGAACCACGACCACCACCACTTCATGACCTTCGATCATGTCGAGACGGCGCCAGCGCTCTTCAACCGGATCGGCTATCGCACCGGGATCATCGGCAAGGTTCATGTCGGGCCGGAGCCGGTCTATCCTTGGGCGCATCGCGAGGAAAGCGATAGCCGGGACGTGGACTGGGTCGCGTCTCGGGCGAAGGACTTCTTCGACAGCGACGCCGAGATTCCGTTCTTCCTGACTGTAGGTTTCATTGACCCGCATCGCGACATGACGCGCGCGGGCTTTGGCGATCCGGGCGGTCCGGATCCGACCTTCGCGCCCGAGGACGTCTCCGTGCCGTCGTTCTTGCCCGACCTGCCGGAGGTCCGCGAAGAACTCGCGAATTACTACCATTCGGTCGCGCGTATGGATCGCGGCGTCGGGCTGATCCTCAATGCTTTGGAAACTGCGGG
>NZ_DFRG01000266.1:781-4145 GCF_002378135.1 Thioclava sp. UBA3469 | reverse complement strand
TGATCGCTGGCGTTTCTGCCGTTATTGCGCCCCTCGTTGTGGCGCGCGTCGCCCTGCGACGAGATGCGATGGTGATGCTGGTCGTCGCCGTGGTCTTCGCTGGGGTCGCGCCGTTCGCTCCGATGGGGCGGATCGCTGGAGTTGGATTGATCGCAGCGCTGGTCGGCTATTTGGGCTTCGTGATCCATCAGGAACGCCAGCACGCTGACCGCGGCGCGATCTACGACAAGACGGTGGCCCTTGCTGACGCGGATCCCGGCCTCGCGCCACCGCATGCACCTCACGGTATTCTCATGCCGCTGTTGCTCGCGTTCGCCGGATTGGGACTCGTGGTTTTCGGTGGCTCATTGCTGGTTGGTGGCGCCGTATCGCTCGCGCGGGCTTTTGGCGTCTCGGAAACGGTCATCGGTCTGACCATCGTGGCGATTGGCACCTCGATGCCCGAGCTGATCACCTCGATCGTGGCGGCGCTGAAGCGTCAGGGCGAGGTGGCTTTCGGAAATGTAGTCGGATCAAACATCTACAATATTCTCGGCATCGGTGGGACGACGGCGCTGATCGCCCCGTCGCGCGTGCCCGAGGAAATCGCGCGATTTGACGCCCCGCTGATGGTTCTTGTCTCACTCCTTCTGGTGGTCTTCGCGACCACCGGGCTACGGATCACCCGATGGGAGGGGCTGGCGCTAATCGCGGGCTACGGTATCTATCTTTGGAAGCTTTGGCCTTGAGAACGTTGGAGCCAAAGGTGAAAACTTTGAAATGTCGAACCCTGGGCGGGGCGGCGTCAAAATCTGAAAAAGCATATGGATCACGAACACCAGGCGCCTTGATAGCAATGCGATTATTGCCAGCGAATAGGGGATTTGGATGAACGAGGCGCGAAAGGATCACTGGGACCGGATCTACGGCAGCAAGAGTGACAGTGACCTCAGTTGGCATCAGGACGCTCCGGAGATCTCGCTCGAACTTGCCGAACGCGCCGGTGTGACGCCGGACACCCGGGTGATCGACGTGGGCGCCGGCACTTCGCGGGTCGTTGACGGCTTGATCGCGCGTGGCCTGCGCGACATTTCCGTTCTCGACCTCTCCCAGACGGCCCTCGACGCCCAGCGTGCCCGGCTTGGGCCGCGCGGCGCGGATGTGGAGTGGATCGTCGCCGATATCACGCGCTGGTCGCCCCAGCGGGTCTATGACCTCTGGCATGATCGCGCCGTGTTCCACTTTCTGGTCGACCCATCGGACCGGGATGCCTATGTGACGCGCCTGTCTCGTGCTCTGCGCATTGGGGGGCACGCGATCATCGCGACCTTCGCTCCTGACGGGCCGGAGACCTGCAGCGGCCTTCCCGTTCGTCGCTACAGTCCGGAGGCCCTTGGCGGTGTGCTGGGCCCCGATTTTGAGTTGGTGGCGAAACGGTTCCAGAAACACACGACGCCCTCAGGCAACCTGCAGTCTTTCCAGTTCAGCCTGTTCCGGAAGCTCCGCTGATCGGCCCCTGTGCAGCGGGGTCAGCCTATCGCGTCGTGATCGTCGGCGAGACATTCCGAGTGGTCGCGCAGCACCTCCAGCACCCGGCACTCCGAGGCTGTCCCACCCCGACATTCGCCGATCATCCGTTCCAGCTCGCTCCTGAGCGCCTCAAGCCGCGCGATCCGGGTCTCGACCTCGCGCAATTGCCGCCGCGCGATCGAATCCGCGGCCCCGCAATCGCGCGCAGGGTGATCCGACAGGTCCAGCAATTCGCGGATCGCCTCGAGCGGGAAGCCGAGCTGGCGCGAGTGGCGGATGAAGGCGAGCCGGTCGAGATCGGCATCATCATAGCGCCGCTGACCGCCTGCGGTCCGCCCCGGTTCGGGCATCAGGCCGATCTGCTCGTAATAGCGGATCGTCTGCACCTTGGTGCCGGTGCGGCGGGCCAATGTTCCGATCGTGTGCATGTCGCTCCCTTTCACGGCTACGTGAGGTCGAATTTCCCTCTTGAACCTATAGTTGCTGTAGCTCTTATCTTCTCCTCTGTCGAGAAATCGAGAGTGAGAGGATGGTATCGGATGACCGAGGCGAAAGACCTTCAGGAATGGCGCGTGACCGGCATGGATTGTGGCGCCTGCGCGGCGAAGGTGCGCGGCGCGGTCGAGGCTCTGCCCGGTGTGGACGCTGTCGAGGTCACACTGATGAACGAGCGGCTGCGGTTGCGGCTCGACACGGCCACTACCTCGCGCGAGAGCGTGGAGAAAGCGATCCGCCGCCTCGGCTATGGCGTCTCGGCCAAAGGGGCTGCGCCGGAAAAGCCCAAGGGCGGCTTCATCCTGCCTGACGGCGCTTTCCCCGGATCAGAGAAAAGCGCGGATGAGCCGGATAGCCCGGCCCAAAGCATGGATACCCGGCCTACCGATCCGTCATGGTATGCGACCCCGAAGGGCCGTTACCTGATCGCGACCGGGCTTCTGCTGGCTGCGGCATGGATGGTCGAGCTGTTGATCGGCGGGCCGGTCGCGCATTGGGCCTTCGTGCTCACGACCGTGATCGCAATTGCCCCTGTGACCAAGCGCGCCGCCCTGATGGCACGGGCGCGGATGCCCTTCACAATCGAAATGCTGATGAGCATCGCAGCGATCGGCGCGCTCTTCGTCGGTGCGGCGGAGGAAGCGGCGCTCGTGGTCTTCCTGTTCGCGGTGGGCGAGATGCTCGAAGGGCTTGCGGCGTCGCGCGCCCGCGGTTCGATCCGGGCGCTGGCCGATCTGGTGCCGAAGACCGCGCGGCTGGTTGTCGGCGACCGCATTCGCGAGGTTCCCGCCGACAGCCTCGCCATCGGCCAGATCGTGCAGGCCCGCCCGGGTGACCGCATCCCCGCCGATGGCAACATCGTCTCCGGCAGTTCGGGCGTCGATGAAAGCCCGGTGACGGGCGAGAGCGTGCCGGTCCTGAAAGAGCCCGGCGACGCGGTCTTCGCCGGAGCGATCAACACCGAGGGTGAGCTGCGCATCCGCGTCGAGAAAACCGCCGAAGACAACACGATCTCGCGCATTCTGCACCTCGTGGAGGAGGCCGAGAGCGCGCGCGCCCCGGTCGAGCGGTTCATCGACCGGTTCAGCCGCGTCTACATGCCCGCGGTTGTGGGCGTGGCGCTTCTCGCCGCGATCGTGCCGCCGCTGGCCTTCGGCGCGCCGTGGGAGACGTGGATCTATCGCGGCCTTGCGCTGCTGCTGATCGGCTGCCCCTGCGCGCTGGTGATCTCGGTTCCCGCCGCGGTTGCGGCGGGTCTCTCGACCGGGGCGCGCCACGGTCTGCTGATGAAGGGCGGCGCGGTGATTGAGACGGCCGCCAGAACCAGCCTCGTCGCCTTCGACAAGACCGGCACGCTGAC
>NZ_DFRG01000266.1:0-469 GCF_002378135.1 Thioclava sp. UBA3469 | reverse complement strand
CAAGACCGGCACGCTGACCGAGGGGCGGCCGCAGATCACCGATCTTCTGCCGCTGAACGGGGCCGAGGCTGAGCTTCTCGCCACCGCCGCGGCGGTCGAGACCGGTAGCAGCCACCCGCTGGCACAGGCGATCCTCGCCCGGGCGGAGGCGGGCGGCATCGCGGTGCCGGAGGCGACCGAAGGCATGGCGATCCCGGGCCGCGGCGCGCGGGCCAAGATCGACGGCGAGGTCTGGAATGTCGGGGCACCGCGCCTCGCGACCGAAGCGGGCGTTCTCAGCGCCGCCGACAGCGCCACCGTCCGCCGCCTCGAAAGCGCGGGCAAAACCGTCGTCTGCGTCTTCACGCCCGGGCGCCTTCTGGGCCTGATCGCGCTGCGCGACGAGCCGCGCGCCGATGCGGCAGAGGCGGTCTCCGCGCTCAAGCAAATGGGGATTTCCTCGGTCATGCTGACCGGCGACAATCCGGTG
>NZ_DFRG01000250.1:0-20305 GCF_002378135.1 Thioclava sp. UBA3469 | reverse complement strand
GCGCAGGTAGTAGAGCTTGGCGCGACGGACGTCGCCACGGCGGATCACATCGATGCTGTCGATGCTGGGCGAAAAGACCGGGAACACACGCTCCACGCCTTCGCCGAAGGAGATCTTGCGCACGGTGAACGAAGCCGCCAGCGTGTCGCCGCCCTTGCGCGAGATGCAGACGCCTTCATAGGCCTGCACGCGCGAACGGGTGCCTTCGGTCACTTTGTAGCCGACGCGAATGGTGTCACCGGCTTTGAAATCCGGGATGGTCTTGTTGAGCTCGGCGATTTGTTCCGCCTCGAGCTGTGCGATCAGGTTCATCGCAACGTCCTTTCACATGCTCACGGTTTGTCCCGTGAAGGTTTCGCCGCCTCAGAGCTCCGCGTCTTCATCGGGTCCGGTCGCCCTTTCAGGGTCGCGCCCGCGGGAGATTTCAGGTCGTCTTTCGCTTTTTGCGCCCTTCGCCGGTGCCGTGTCGCGGACCGAAGAAGGCTCCGCCGGGCAACAGCAAAAGGGTCCGAGGGCCGATTCCGGCTCCGGACCCGCGCGTATTACGGGGAAATGACCAATGTGGCAAGGGGGAAGTGGGGGCGCTGAAGCTTTGCAGAACAAAGTGACCTTTCGCTACGGCTGTTGCAATGGCCGCTTCCGACTATGCTACTTTGGCGTCTAACCGCGGTCCCATCGCCATCGCCGCAACTCTTGGAGGAACGCCACAATATGATCGCTTACGTGACCGTTGGAGCAGACGACATCGCGAAGGCAGAACGCTTCTACTCGGCCTTTCTCCCAAGTCTTGGCTATCGGCTGGAAGAGTATCAAGGAGACTTGAGTTACATCTTGCCCGAAGAACCAGGTCAGTCCTCCGTTCAGCCTGATTTCTACGTCAAATCCCCCTTCAACGGGCAATCTGCATCGGCTGGGAACGGCGCAATGGTGGCGTTTCAGGCGCGATCGCAGAAACAGGTCCGGGACCTTTATGATGCGGCGTTAGCCGCGGGCGGCTCCGACGACGGGCAGCCTGGTTTTCGGGCTGCTTATGGCCCGCACTTCTACGTTGGCTATCTTCTTGATCCGCACGGCAACAAGATCGCGCTGTTTTCCAGCGATCCTGATGAACCGGGGCGCGATGGCTAACGCGGGCGCCAACAATAGAGCCAGACGCAGCATCAGTTAATTCGGCCTCTCAGCTGCCGACCCCTTTATGCTTCTCCCACAAATCCGGCCGCCGTTCCTGCGTGAGCTTTTCGCTCATCTCGCGGCGCCAGTCTTCGATCTTCTTGTGGTTGCCCGAGGTCAGCACTTCGGGGATCAAACGGCCTTCCCATTCGGCGGGGCGGGTGTATTGGGGATGCTCCAGCAGCCCGCTGGAATGGCTTTCCTCGACCGCGCTCTCGGCATTGCCGAGCACGCCCGGCAGCAGACGCACGGTGGCGTCGATCAGCACCTGGGCGGCCACTTCGCCCCCCGTCAGGACGAAATCGCCGATCGAGACTTCCTCGACGCCGAAATGTTCCAGCACGCGCTCGTCCACGCCTTCGAACCGCCCGCAAAGGAGCGTCATGCCGTCGGCCTCGGCAAAGCGGCGCGCCATCTCCTGCGTCAGCGGCTTGCCGCGCGGCGAGAGATAGACGACCGGCCAGCGCGCGCGGTCTTCCGGCGTGCCGTGGGCGGCCTGCTTGAGCGCCTCGCCCACAACATCGGCGCGCAGCACCATCCCCGCGCCGCCGCCAGCGGGGGTGTCGTCGACGTTGCGGTGCTTGCCGATACCGAACGGGCGCAGGTCGATCGTCTCCAGCGCCCAGAGGCCCAGATCGCGGGCGCGGCCCAGAAGGCTCAGGCCCAGCGTGCCGGGGAAGGCTTCGGGAAAGAGCGTGACGATCTTCGCAGTCCATGCGCCTTTGAGCCGCGGCGGCTCGTCCATCAACGAGCTGGGCTTGCGCGTCGGCGAGATCGTCAGGCGGCCATGCGACTTGGTCGCGAGCTTGGGTTTGTCGTTACTCATCGGATTTCGCCTCTGCCTCTTCGCGCCATGCGGCTCGCAATATGGCGCGCTTTTTCTCTTTTGTGACCTCGCGCGGCAACCCTTCCGCGTTGATTGCGGCAAGTTGGTCGGCCAGCGCCGCCCGGTCCACACTTCGAGGGCGCGCATTGGCTATGACCCCGGCTCCGAGCGACGCGCGCGCCTCGGGCGGCACGCCCATCAGATCGAGGAGCGGCGTCAGCGGGCCGTGGGGATTGTCGCGGGCTTCGTCGAGCATCACCCATGTCACCGGGGCGGGGTCCACAGTGCTCACGATCTCGCGCAGAACGGGGGCGAGGTCGAAGCCCGACAACCGGGTGCGGAAGCTGTCGAGCGAGTCCGTCAACATGCCGCTGCGCACATGCTGCCAATGCAGGCTCTCGATCCACGCAGTCTTTTCGCGCGTGGTCAGGAAGAGCTGCAACTCGAGCGCGTCTTCGTATTTCGCGCGGAATACCTCGGCCAGCGCGCCCATCAGGGCGGGCGTCGCGGAATAGTCCAGCACGCCATCGCGGCCCGGCATATGTCCCGCGAGCCCTTCGATGGAAATCACAGCCTGCGTGGTGTCTTCGGGGAGGGCGTCGGCCCAACTGGCCAGCGCGGCCTGATAGAGCCCCAGCTCGAACGGGTCGCGGGTCAGTGAAAAGGCGCGGGCTGCGGCGGCTGCGTCGGGAATGTCTTCGCGGAGCGCAATCGCCCAGTCGGGCCAATGGGCGCTGACTTCGCGCAGTCCGGTCTGGATCGTGGAGGTGCCGGTCTTGTGAAAGCCCGGATGGACGATCACACGCATCCGATTACAGATCCTCGGGCGGGTCGGCGACGATACGCTGCGCGGCGAGGTCCACGGTCGGCACGATGGCCTTGGTGAAGGGCAGCAGCAGCGCCTGTTTGCGACCGGGCGCGAAGATTTCGAGGATGTCGCCCGCGCCGTGATTGTGGACCGCGCGCACGGTGCCGATCTTGGTGCCGCCGGTATCGACCACCGTCAGCCCGATCAGGTCGGCATGATAGAATTCGTCGTCAGGAAGCGAGGGCAGCTTGTCGCGGTCGGCCCAGAGGGTCACGCCACGCAGCGCATCGGCCTCTTCCTTCGTGGCCACGCCCGACAGCCTCACGCCAAGCCCGTTCTTCAGGCCCCGTGTCAGTGTCACGTCGAACTGGCGCGCGCCGTCTTCGGTATAAAGCGGGGCGTAGCCCACGATATCCTCGGGTTCGGCGCAGAAACTCTTGAGGCGCACTTCGCCCTGCACGCCGAAAGCTCCGGCAATGGCACCCACGCAGACGCGTTCGGGTTGGGTCATGATGCGGTCCTCTGTGCTAGATCGGATGGGGCAGGGGCCGGGCACCTATCGCGCCCGGCCCACCAGCCATCCATAGCTGCCGATTATTCTTCGGCGGGTGCTTCTTCAGCGTTCGCCTCAGCGGCCTTGGCGGCACGCTGCTCGGCGCGCTCCTGGGCTTTCTTGCCCGGAACGGCTTTCTTCATGTTGGCGCGGGTCGGCTTGCTGCGCTCGCCAGCGGCTTCGAGGAAGCGCGCGATGCGATCGGTCGGCTGCGCGCCTTGATCGAGCCAGTACTTCACGCGCTCGATGTTCATCTTCACGCGGTCTTCGCTGTCTTTCGGGAGCAGCGGGTTGTAGGTGCCCAGCTTCTCGAGGAAGCGGCCGTCACGCGGCATGCGCGAGTCGGTAGCGACGATCGAATAGAACGGACGCTTCTTGGAACCCCCACGAGCGAGGCGGATTTTCATAGCCATGTCAGTTGTCTCCTTTGGATGGCTGGTGATGGGCCGGATGGCCCGTCATTTCTGGAATTTCTCGTGATGCCGGATCACTTCCGAAATCACGAAATTGAGGAACTTCTTTGCGAATTCCGGATCGAGCCCGGACTCGCTCGCCAGCTTTTCGAGCCGGGCGATCTGCTTGGCCTCCCGATCGGGATCGGAGGGCGGAAGGTCGTGCTCTGCCTTCAGCTTGCCGACGGCCTGCGTCTGGGCGAAGCGTTCGGCCAGCGTGTAGATCATCACCGCATCGAGCCGGTCGATGCTGTCGCGATGCTCCTTGAGCAACTCAGCGGCACGGGTGGTTGCATCGCTCATGCGGCGGCCTCCTTCGGTGCGGGGTGACGCCAGACCACGATCGGCGGCTCCCCGGGATAGGCGGCCTGCGGGTCGGGGCGTGCGCCCAGACGCTCGGCCAACGCGGTCGAACGGGTGTTGTTCGGGTCGATGTAGCTGACCGCTGTGGACCAGTTCAGGTCGCGAAACGCATGCGCGATCACCGCGCGCGCAGCCTCGGCCACGTAGCCCTTGCCCTCGGCGTCTTGCGACCAGACCGACCACGCGATCTCGGCCTCGGGCCAGCTCTGGGGCATCCAGGGGCCAAGCGCCCCGAAACCCTGATCGGAGCCGCGCTCGGTCATCACGAACATGCCCCAGCCGCGCAGCACCCAATGGCCGGTGATCGCAGCGAAGCTGCGCCATGCGGCCTCCGGGGTCGGCTCTTTCACCGGACGGAACCAGTGGCTGCGCTCGGACATGTAGAAATCGCGCCATGCCGCCCAGTCCGCAGCCTTCGGGGCGCGGAGCACGAGACGCTCGGTCTCGAGAACAGGGGTGGGGGAGAGCGCGACGGTCATCGGGTCACTTCTTCTTGCCGAAACCCGACAGGCCCGGCGGCAGCGCACCACCCAGACCGGGCATGCCGCCCTTTGGCAGCTTGCCGCCCATCGCCTTGGCTGCGGCTTCGACCTCGGCGGGATCCATGTTGGCCAGATCCGGCGCACCGCCGCCCTTGCCGCCCATCATCTTCATCGCCTGTTTCATCATGCCGCCCTTGCCCATCTTGGCCATCTTCTTCATCGAGTCGGACATCTGGCGATGCATCTTCAGCAGCTTGTTGAGGTCGGAGACCTCGAGGCCTGCGCCCGCCGCGATGCGCTTCTTGCGGCTCGCCTGAAGGATCTGCGGGTTGGCGCGCTCTTTCTTGGTCATCGAGTTGATGAGCGCGATCTGGTGGGTGATCGTCTTGTCGTTCAGGCCCGCATCTTCGGCCTGCTTGGCGTATTTCGACATGCCCGGCATCATTCCCATGACGCCCTGCATCCCGCCCATCTTGATCATCTGATCGAGCTGGTTCTTCATGTCGTTCATGTTGAACAGGCCCTTCTGGAAGCGCTTGGCCATGCGCTCCGCCTGTTCCTGTTCCAGCGTCTCCTGCGCGCGCTCCACGAGGGCGACGATGTCGCCCATGCCGAGGATGCGGCCCGCGATACGCTCGGCCTCGAAGGTCTCGAGCGCGTCCATCTTCTCGCCCAGACCGACGAAGCGGATCGGCTTGCCGGTGACCGCGCGCATCGAGAGCGCCGCACCGCCGCGACCGTCGCCGTCCATCCGGGTCAGCACGACGCCCGAGACGCCGACCTTCTCGTCGAACTCGGTCGCGACGTTGACCGCGTCTTGACCGGTCAGGCCATCGACGACGAGGAGCGTTTCACGCGGGTTCGCGACATCGCGCACCGCCTGAACCTCGTCCATCAGCACTTCGTCGATATGCAGACGGCCCGCAGTGTCGAGCATGTAGACGTCATAGCCGCCCAGCGTCGCCTGCTGCTTCGCGCGCTTGGCGATCTGCACGGCGCTTTCGCCCTTCACGATCGGCAGCGTGTCGACACCGATCTGGGTGCCGAGGATCTGCAGCTGCTCCATTGCCGCCGGGCGGTTGGTGTCGAGCGAGGCCATCAACACGCGCTTGCCTTCGCGGTCCTTGAGACGCTTGGCGAGCTTGGCGGTGGTGGTGGTCTTACCCGAACCCTGCAGACCGACCATCAGGATCGGCGCGGGCGGGTTGTCGATCTTCAGCGCATCGGCGGCCTCTTCGCCAGCGAGCATCTTGATCAGCTCGTCATGGACGATCTTGACGACCTGCTGGCCCGGCGTAACCGATTTGGTGACCGCAGCGCCGGTAGCCTTGCCCTCGACCGACTTGATGAACTGGCGGGCGACCGGCAGCGAAACGTCGGCTTCGAGAAGCGCGACGCGCACTTCGCGCATGGCCGTTTTCACGTCATCGGCGGAAAGCGCACCTTGTTTGGTCAGCCGGTCGAAGACGCCACCTAGGCGCTCTGATAGACTTTCGAACATGGGCCACCCTCCTGTGATTGGGGCCGGGACAAACGACAAGCGCACCAGTGGGCGCAACGCGCTGACTGGTGGCGATCCCGACCTCATGCCGGGACCGGAGGGATTCGTCCTCCGGGGAAATCTCGCGTCAACTATGACAAAGGCCCCGCGGAGTCAACCACGGGGCCAGTCTGGGGAGGTAGGAACGTCTTTGCAGGCTTGAGCGGATCAGGCCGCGAGATGGATGATCTGCTCTTCGGCCTTGGCGACCGCCGCAGCCTCGTCGAGGTTCACGCCCTCGGCGGCCACCACGGTCACGTCGGTGATGCCGATGAAGCCGAGGATCTGCTTGATGTAGGGCGTCGCGAAATCGAAGGCGGAGCCCTGCGGCACGCCGCCCGAGGAGTAGGCGATGACAACGCGCTTCGGACCGGCGAGGCCCTCGGGGCCTGCCTCGGTGTAGCGGAAGGTCTCGCCCACGCGGCAGATCATGTCGATCCAGTGCTTGAGCGGACCGGTGACGCCGAAGTTGTAAACGCCGCAACCGATGACGATCGTGTCGGCGGCTTTCACTTCCGCGATCAGCTCGTCGGACAGGGCGAGCAGCTCTTTCTGCTCGTCGCTACGCTGGTCGGCGGGGGTGTAAGCCGCGCCGAGCCACGCACCGTCGATGGTGGGGATGGCGGTCGCGTCGCGGGTGGTGACGTCGCCGCCGAGCCGCTCGACGATCTTGTCGGTGAGGCGTTTGGAGATCGACGCGTCGCCTTTGATGGAGCTGTCGATACGAAGGGTCTTGGTCATGGGGAGGACTCCGTAAAACGTGTTCGATGTGGGGTCGTGAATTTCGGTCTGCGCCTTACTTGTCTCTTGCAATCCAGAACGCAACGGGCATGATCGAGCAGATTATGTTCACGGATGCACAGCATGAGCTTTGACAGTTGGGATGAAATCCGCACCGCTTTCCACGTGGCGCGCATCGGCACCGTCTCGGGGGCGGCAGAGGTTTTGGGCGTTCACCACGCAACGGTGATCCGCCATGTCGATGCCTTGGAGGACAAGCTGGGCACCAAGCTGTTCCAGCGCCATCCGCGTGGCTACACGCCGACCGAAGCGGGGCAGCAATTGCTCTCCGTGGGGCAGGCGACCGAAGATCAGTTCAGCCAACTCGCCGCCCGGATCGCAGGCGCGGGCGACGAAGTCACGGGCGAATTGATCGTGACGTCGCTGACCGCGGTTTCGGTGCTTGTCCTGCCCGCGATGGAAAAGCTCTTGGGCGAATATTCCGGGCTGCGGCTGCGCTATCTCACCGATCAGCGCGTGTTCCGGCTGGAATATGGCGAGGCGCATGTCGCGATCCGCGCCGGCAACCGCCCGACCGAGCCTGACAACGTCGTGCAGTCGCTGGGCCGGATGCAGAACGCGCTCTATGCGAGCCACGCCTATGTAGAGCGTTTCGGGATTCCGCGCTCCAAGGAAGAGCTCGCCAAGCATCGCTTCGTCTCGAACGACAACCGCGACAGCCGCGCGCCGTTCTACCGCTGGCTGCGCGACAACGTGCCCGACGAGCAGGTCGTGTTCCGCGCGAACGAGCATGAAAGCCAAGTCGATGCGATCAAGGCGGGGCTTGGTTTGGGCTTCCTGACCGTGCCGATGGGCCGTGCCGATCCGACGCTCGAAGAGGTGGTGAAGCCCTACGATACTTGGGACACTAACCTGTGGCTGGTGACCCACGTCGATTTGCACCGGACGCCGAAGGTTCAGGCCGCCGTGAAGGCGATCAAGGAACAGGCGGCCCGTTCGGACGGTCTGATCCTGAGCTGAGCTATTCGGCTGCGTGCAGCCGCACGGGGGCCGGTGCGGGCTCCTTCTCTTCGCGGGCCTTCCGGCGTCGCGCCACGGCCTTCGCGCCGAAATTGTCGCGCCCGTAGGCGAAGGCGAATTGCAGCGCGAGCCCGCCGAAGATCAGCAGCGTATCCTGCCAGAACCCGCCCGGATGTACCTGCTTCACCGTCTGGCCCGCGATCGCCAGCACCGTGCCGAGCGCGAAGATCGGCAGCGAGTGGCGTCCCAGCATCCGGATCGGCTCCAGCACGCGCGCCTCGGCGATGCGCGGGATGATCCCCGGCAGCGACAGGATGTAGGCGAGCGCCAGCAGGTGCGACAGGCGCGGCAGCGACACGAAGGTCTTGTCGAAACCCGCGATGAAGAAGGGCACGTTCCATTGGCGCAACTGCCAGACCGCGTGGCCGAAATTCTTCAGCATCCAGCCGTTGTGAATCCAGACGAAGGTCAGCGCCAGCCAGCCCGCCGCGAGCGCGATAATCCAGCCCTTCACCGGCACCAGACGCTTTCCTTGACGCAGCGACAGCCCGGTCAGGATGCCGAGGCTGAACACCAGTTGCCACGCCAGCGGGTTGAAGAACCAGCCGCCCTCCATCGGGTAGTTCGGCAGGTTCAGCCGGAACAGTCCCGTCGCCACCCATAGCCCGACCGAGGTCGCCAGCAGCGCCAATTTGCTGCGCTGACCGATCCGGATCAGCGCGGGCGCCATCAACAGAAGCGCCATATACATCGGCAGGATGTTCACATAGCCCAGCTGGTGGCCCAGCGTCGCGATCCCGATCAGGAAGCCGAACGGGTCGGTGCCATAGATCTTCATCGCATTCTTGGACAGCATCGCCTCGTTGCCCCAGAACTGCACGGCGGCCGAGACGATGGCGATCGCCCAGACGGCGGTCAGGATATGCACAAGATAGAGAAGCCACGCCCGGCCCCAGAGCCGCGAGGTGCCTTCCCAGCTCAGTCCTTTCGCCAGCGCCGGACCGTAAGCCAGCGCGGCGGCAAGGCCGGACATGAAGACGAAGCCCTCCGCCGCATCCGAGAAGCCCAGATTGCGGGAGGTGAAGTTCTCGTAAAGATTGCCCGGGATGTGATCGATATAGATCATCACCAGCGCGAGGCCGCGGAACAGATCGATCCGCAGGTCGCGCCCGGGTTTCATCAGCGCAATGTTACGCATGTGCGGGGCTCCGGTGAGGGGCGTCCGCGAAACCGGCGCGGTCGCCCTCGGGGGTCGGGAAAGCGTTTTCCCAGCGGGTGAAGATCGCATCGTGCAGACGCAGGATGCGCGGCGTTTCGATTTCGCTCGGCACCAGCATAAGCTGCGAGCGCGACGGCTGCGACGACCATGAGATCAGCCACGGCGCGGCGACCATCGGCAGACCCACCGGCAGCAGCCAGAACAGCAGACCCGGCGCGAGCCACCACGTGACGGCGAGGCCCGCAGCGCCGATGGCGACAATCCACCACGCCGCGTTGAACCCATCGGCCACGCTCAGCCGTCCGTCGCCGCGGTTATTGGTGGGCCAGCCGCCATCCGCGCCGAACAGCACCTGAAAGACCGAGCGCGTCGCGAAGGCCAGCAGCACCGGAGCCGTGAGCGAGGAGAAGAGCAATTCGCTCAGCGTCGAAGCGAAGGCGATGTTGCCGCCGCCGAAGCCGCGCGCCGTGCCATTCATCGTCGCGCGCGCCGCGATGAGCAGTTTCGGCACCAGCAGAAGCCCGAAAATGCCGATGGCGAGGCCGATCGCTTTCGAGGCCTCTGACGGCGGGAAATAGGGGAAGGGCCAATAAGGCTCGGGGAAGTAATCCGGCGGCGGCATGAACAATGGCGCCGCGACCGAGGCCACGAGAAAGCCCAGCCAGAACAGCGGCGCGATATAGGCCATGATGCCCTGCGCAAAGACGAACCGCGACCAGCCGCGCAGCCCCGGTGCGCCGATGATGCGAGCATGTTGCAGGTTGCCCTGACACCAGCGGCGGTCGCGCTTGGCATGATCGACGATATTCTCGGGGCCTTCCTCGAAGGAGCCTTCCAGATCGTCGTCGAGCCGCACGAGCCAGCCGTTGCGCGCCAGAAGTGCTGCCTCGACATAGTCATGGCTCATCACATGCCCACCGAAGGGCGGCTGCCCCGTCAACGCGGGCAGGCCGCAGCTTTCGGCAAAGGCGCGGGTCCGGACGATGGCGTTGTGGCCCCAGAACGGGCCGGTCTTGCCCTGCAGCATCGCAAGGCCGCGCGCGAAGACGGGCGAGAAGAAGCTGGCCGAGAATTGCATCGCACGGGCGAAGCGCGAGCTTCCCCGCACCACCTTCGGCAGGGTCTGCAGCAGGCCTAGGCGCGGCTCGGCCTCGATCCGGCGGATCATCTGCAGGATCGTCTCGCCTTCCATCAGGCTGTCGGCATCGAGGATCAGCGCGTAATCATAGGCCGCGCCGGAGCGGGTGATGAAATCCTCGATATTGCCGGCCTTCTTGCCGACGTTGTTGGTGCGGCGGCGATAGAAGAACCGGCCAAGCGCGTCACGCTCTTCCACGAGATGGGCGAAGACCTGCACCTCGCGCTGGGCGATGTCATCCTTGCGGGTGTCCGAGAGGATCGCGAAATGCACTTCCGCGTCGTCGCCGGTCGCGGCGAGCGAGGCGTCCATCGCGGCCACGCGCGAGAAGGTGGAGACCGGGTCTTCGTTATAGACCGGCACCAGCACGACCGTGCGGCCCTGGATGCGCGCATGCGGATCAACACGCGGCGGCGGCTCGGCGCGCGAGGTCAGCCCGATCAGAGCCTGCACCGCGCCCCAGGCGAGCCAGAGCGTCGAGATCAGGATCAGAAGCGCGCGCACCACGTCGAGCGTTTGCAAGCCGTCGGCCTGACCGAACTGAATGAACAGAACGAAGGCCCCGATACCTGCAAGCGCCGCCAGCCCGAGCGCCAGAGCGCGCAGGCCGATCAGCAATGCGCCGCGAGGACGCGCGAGCGCGGACATGTCAGGTGCCTTCCCCGACCGGGCGGCGGGTCAGCATCCGGGCGAGCCGGGTACTCAGCCGAAGATCGGGTTCGATCTGTTGAGCAGGCATGGCCATCGGGGCCACCGGCAGCGCGGCGGGCCCGGCAACGAGGTCTTCGGGCGACAGTCGGCGCTGGGCGCGCGGCTGATCGGTCAGCGCCGGCACTTCCGGCAGCGTCAAATGTGAAATCATGTTTTGGTCCACTGGTAGAGCCAGGTCTCGGAGAGGTTCCGTCCAAAACCAGCAAGAGTGGCAGAGAGTTCCACGGGCGCGTCGCCATCGGCGGAAATATCCAGAACGAGACGCCAGACATTGTCCTGTTCGACCTTCGAAAGGGTCTGCGTTTCGATCTTGCCCTTGTTCGCGTGAGTGACCGGTTTGATTTCGTCGACCGCCGATGCGGGTAGGCGCGAAATCTCTCCGCCCTTGAAATCAATGACGAATTTCCGGGTGCCCTTGGTGTTCTCGACGCCCGAGACACCGCCAGTCCCGGCCCATGTCTGGTCCACATAGGCGCGCTGATCGCTCGGATCGGGGGGCAGATCGCCCCATTCCAGCCGATAGGCGAATTCTAGCGCATCGCCTGCTTTTGCCGGAGCTTCGGGCACCCAGAAGGCGACGATATTGTCGTTCACCTCGAGTTTCGAGGGGATCTCGACCAGCCGAACCATGCCCTTGCCCCAGTCGCCTTGTGGCGTCACGCGGACAGAGGGGCGGCGCTCGTAGCGGGCCGAGGCGTCCTGATAATGATCGAATTCGCGCTCGCGCTGATAGAGGCCGAAGCTCTGCGGCGCGCTCTCGGCGAAATACGAGGAGGCGAGCTTGTTCGGGTTCTGCAGCGGGCGCCACAGCTTGTCGCCATCGGCCTGCTCGATCGCCAGCCCGTCGCTGTCATGCACGCGCGGGCGGTAATCGTCGAAATTATGCCGGTTGCGCGGTCCGTAGAGGAACATCGAGGTCAGCGGCGCGACGCCGAGCTGCTGGATATCCTCGCGGATGAAGAGCCGCGCAGTCACATCGACCGAGGTCGCCTCGCCCGGGGTGATGACGAATTTGTAGGCCCCCGTCAGCGAGGCCGAATGCATCTCGGCGAAGACGGTAATCGAGGTCGCGCCCGAGGTTGGTGTCTCGACCCAGAACTGGGTGAAGCGCGGGAATTCCTCTGCGACGGAGACGCCGGTGTTCACGGCAAGCCCGCGGGCCGAAAGGCCATAGGCCGAACCCCGGCCGAGCGCGCGGAAGTAGGACGCGCCCTGGAATGCGATCAGCTCGTCCATGACATCGGGGCGGTTGAGCGGCGTGTTCAGCCGGAAGCCCGCGATGCCCGGAAGATCGGCATGTTCGGGCACGATCTTGCGCGCTTTGCTCTGGTAGATGAAATCGTCGGTCGAGAAATTCATCGGGCTCGCTTGCCCGTTCTCGACGCTGGAGAGATGCACCGGCTCTTTAAACAGCCAGCCCAGATGGAAGGCCTGCAACTCGAAGCGCGTGTCCTCGATATCCTCGAAGCGCGACTTGTCCGGGTCGAAGCGGATCATCCGGTAGCTGTCGTAATCCAGCTTACTCAGAAAATCGGCCGAGCTGGTCTCGGGCGGAACGGCGTCTCCCTTCGCGGCCTTCTGCATCCGTGCCGCGAGATCGTCGAAAGAAAACGGCGATTGCTGCGGTGCGGCGGGGGGCGGGGTGGGAGCGGTAGCGGGTTCGGCCGGGGCGGCGCTGTCTTGCGCGAGCGCATGACCGGGCCAGCCTCCCGCGGCGGCGAACGCGCCAAAAGCGGAACCGGCGGCGAGGAGCTGTCGGCGGGAGAATTGGGGCACTTGCACAGTGCGGGGATTAGGCATCTGTTTCCCTGCGATTACAGTCGCTTCGCACGGAGAAAAACCGCCGTGCTGCAATTTGCATAGCCACATGCCCAGAAAAACTGCAAGAGGGTATGCGAGGCCCATCGGACGGACAGGGTCGAGCCATGCGATTCTCGCATAACATCGCCCATCCATGCATCGAAAAGCGCGATTTCCCGCCGATTCAGCGACATTTGTGCCGCAGAATGCCGCATGTGCAAAATGGCGGGAGAGGGGCCGATCGCTGTCGCTTTGAGGCGGCCTCCGCACAATGCCTTGCGATTCTACTCAGGAAACGCCGTCGCGAAGCTTGACAGACATGCCCCCTGTGCGCAGGTAAAGTAATGCTTGCGCGGGGGGAGAGTGCGGTCGCATCCATCGCCCCAAGGCCCGCCAAAGAACGGACCGGAGAGAAGATGTCGCCTGCCTTGATCGCCGCTTTGCCCTTCCTGGGCGCAGCCATGCCGTCGATCCTTATCCGCACCGGACGCACCAATGCCGCCGCGGTTTCGGCCCTGTTTACGGGGCTGGCGCTGCTCGGGTTGTTGCTGAACCTGCCGACCGTGATGGCGGGTGGTGTCGTCGAGACCAAGATCGACTGGCTGCCCTGGCTGGGCCTGAACGTGAATTTCTGGATCGACGGTCTGGGGATGCTGTTCGCGACGCTGATCCTCGGGATCGGGCTGCTGATCATCCTCTATGCGCGGTTCTACCTGTCGAACAAGGACCCGGTCGGTCAGTTCTACACCTATCTGCTGCTGTTCCAGGGCGCGATGGTGGGGATCGTCCTGTCGGACAACATCCTGCTATTGCTGATCTTCTGGGAGCTGACCTCGCTTAGCTCCTTCCTGCTCATCGGCTATTGGAAGCACCTGCCCGCGGGCCGTCAGGGCGCGCGTATGGCGCTGACCGTGACCGGTCTGGGCGGCCTGTCGATGATCGCGGGGATGCTGATCCTCGGCAATATCGCGGGCAGCTACGACATCTCGGAAATCCTGCAGCACAAGGACGCCATTCAGGCGAGCCCCTATTACATCCCGGCGCTGCTGCTGATCCTCGGCGGTGCGTTCACGAAATCCGCGCAGTTCCCGTTCCATTTCTGGCTGCCGCACGCCATGGCGGCGCCGACGCCGGTCTCGGCCTATCTGCACTCCGCCACGATGGTGAAGGCGGGGCTGTTCCTGATGGCGCGGATGTGGCCGGTGCTCTCGGGCACGCCGGAGTGGTTCTATATCGTGGCGAGCGTTGGCCTGATCACCATGCTGATCGCCGCGAAGATCGCGATCTTCAAACACGACATGAAGGCGCTGCTGGCCTTCTCGACCGTCTCGCATCTGGGGCTCATAACCTTCATGCTGGGACTAGGGACCGAAGCCGGGGCGCTGGCCGCCGTGTTCCACATCATCAACCACGCGACCTTCAAAGCGGCGCTCTTCATGTCGGCGGGCATCGTCGATCACGAGGCGGGCACGCGCGATCTCACCCGCATTTCGGGGCTACGCAAGCTGATGCCGATCACCTTCGTGATCGCGACCATCGCGGCGCTGTCGATGGCCGGCATTCCCTTCTTCAACGGCTTCCTGTCGAAAGAGATGATGCTGGAAGCCGCCGCGCATACGAAGTGGCTCGACAATAGCTGGCTGATCCCGGTGCTGGCCACCATCGCGGCGCTGTTCTCGGCCACCTATGCCTTCCGCTTCATCAGCCACGGTTTCTTCGGCCCGCCGCCGCCGGATCTGCCGAAGACCCCGCATGATCCGCCCTTCGGCATGTGGATCAGCCCGGCTTTCCTCGCCTTCCTCGTGATCGCGATCGGTCTGTTCCCGATGGCGGTGGCGGGCGGCTATGTCCAGATGGCGACCAATGCGGTCGTCGGTGGCGGCTATCACATGCACGAGCTGAAGATCTGGCATGGCGTCACGCCGGCGCTGATCATGTCGGCCATTGCCGTCACCGGCGGTATCGCTCTGCTCGCCGCGCATCGCCCGTTCCAGCGCCTTTGGGACGCCGCTCCGCGCCCCGAGGCCAAGGTGATGTTCGACTGGGTGGTCGCGAAGGTGCAGAGCCTCGCGGCGTGGATCACCCAAGGGCTGCATACCGGCGCGATGGCGCGTTACCTGATGCTGTTCACGATCACCGCGGTCGGGGTGGGGCTCTATGCCTTCATGAGCGGCACGCTGGGGCCGCAGACCCGTGCGCTGACGCCGGTGAACGGTGCGGCCGTGACCTCTTGGCTGCTGCTGCTGACGGCCACGATGTGTATCGTGGCCTTCCATCACAACCGCATCCTCGCGCTGGTGCTGATCGGGATCGTCGGCCTGACCGTCTCGATCTCCTTTATCTTCCTCTCGGCGCCCGACCTCGCGCTGACGCAGATCTCGGTCGAGATCGTGACGACGGTGCTGATGCTCCTGGCGTTGAACTTCCTGCCCAAGATCACCTCGATCGAATCCAGCCGGATGAAGATCGGCTTTGACGTCGGGCTTTCGGTCGCGGCGGGCGTCGCGGTCTCGGGGCTGATCTACGCGCTGCTGACCCGCGATTTCGCCTTCCCGACGATGTCCGGCTACATGCTCGACAACAGCTACAACCTTGCGGGCGGGGACAACGTGGTGAACGTGATCCTCGTGGACTTCCGTGGCTACGATACGTTCGGCGAGATCACGGTGCTGGGCATCGCCGCGCTGGTGATCTTCGCGCTGACCGAGGCGCTGCTGCAGGGCGCGTCCTCGCGCAAGCTGATCGCGTGGCGCCCCGACGTGCCGCGTGGCGGCGACAAGCACCCGCTGATGCTGCTGATCGTGACGCGGGTGATGATGCCGATCGCGCTGGTCGTGGGGCTCTATATCTTCCTGCGCGGCCACAACGAGCCCGGCGGCGGCTTCATCGCCGGTCTCGTCGTCGCGATCGCGCTGGTGACGCAATACATGGCCTCGGGCTTTGCGTGGACGCAGGCGCGCCAGAAGGTCTATTACCATGTGCTGATCGCCTCCGGCGTGCTGGTCGCGGGGATCACCGGGGCCGGGGCGTTCTTCAACGACATGCCCTTCCTCACCTCCGATTTCGGCTATGTGAAACTGCCCGGCCTCGACAAGTTCGAGCTGGCGACCGCTGCGGGCTTCGACCTCGGCGTGTTCCTTGGCGTCGTCGGCTCGGTGATGCTGGCGCTTGGCGGGCTGAGCCGCCTCGCGCGCCGCGCCGCGATGGGCGAGGAAGGTGGCGAGGAGGGCGCGCATATCGCGGCCGAGAAGCCGGAGGCCCGCGTGCTCGCACCGCTTTCGGCCGGGCCCTATCCGCCCGAAGCCAAAGTGCCGCGCCGCTGGTGGAAGACCGCCCGCGCCGCGCGCGAAGCCACCCAGAACGAGCGTGACACTGTGCACGAGAACAAGAAGACCAACGGGGGCGATCACTGATGGAAGTGCTCGTTGCATCGGCCATCGGCGTGCTGACCGCCGCCGGCATCTACATGATCCTGCGTCTGCGCACCTTCCCCGTGGTGGTGGGCATGTCGCTGCTGTCGTACGCGGTGAACGTGTTCCTGTTCGCCACGGGTCGTCTGGTGATCAACCAGCCGCCGATCCTGCGCGACGGCGTGACCTCCTTTACCGACCCGATCCCGCAGGCGCTGGTCCTGACCGCGATTGTGATCTCCTTCGGGATGACCGCGGTCGTGGTGATGCTCGCGCTTGGCGCCTTCATCGAGGCGGGCAATGACCGCATCGACCTCGAGGAAGAGGAGGACGGCCAATGATGGAGCATTGGATCATCGCGCCCGTCCTGATCCCGGCGATGCTTGCGCCGCTGATCGTGCTGTGGATGCGCTACGATCTGGTCACGCAGCGCGTGGCCTCGATCCTCGGCATGTCGGCGCTGCTGGTGCTGGCGATCGTGCTGATGGTATCGGCCTCGATGGGCCCGCCCGAGGTCTATCGCCTCGGCAACTGGGAGCCGCCCTATGGCATCGTGCTGGTCCTCGACCGGCTGTCGGCGCTGATGCTGCTGCTGACGTCGATCCTCGGCCTCGTTATCGTGCTTTATGCGATCGGCTCAGGCTGGGACAAGCGCGGCTGGCATTTCCACTCGCTGATGCAGTTCCAGATGATGGGGATCAACGGCGCCTTCCTGACGGGTGACGCATTCAACCTGTTCGTCTTCTTCGAGGTTCTGCTGATCGCCTCCTATGGTCTGATGATCCATGGCGGCGGCCGCGCGCGTCTGAAATCGGGCGTGCAATATGTGGTCTACAACCTCGCGGGCTCGACGCTGTTCCTCTTCGCGCTGGGGACGATCTACGCGACGGCGGGCACGCTCAACATGGCCGATCTCGCAGTGAAGGTCGCGCAGATGCCATCCGAGCAGACGGCGCTGATCAAGGTCGGTGCGGCGCTTCTGATGTTGGTCTTCGCGGTGAAGGCCGCGCTGGTGCCGCTGCAATTCTGGCTGCCTGCGACCTACACGAACGCGCCCGGCCCGGTGGCGGCGCTGTTTGCGATCATGACCAAGGTCGGGACCTATGCGATCGTCCGCGTCTATACGCTGATCTTCCCGATCACCGGCACGATCGGCACGCTTGCCCATGACATCCTGCTGCCTTCGGCCTTCCTGACGATTGCGATCGGGATGATCGGGATTCTCGGCGCCCGCGATATGGGCCGCACGGTCGCCTATGCGGTGATCGGCTCGGTCGGGACGATGATGCTGGCATTTGCGCAATTCACCCAAGGCGCCACTTCGGCGGGCCTTTACTACATGATCCACTCGACGCTGACCGCCGGCGCGATGTTCCTGATCGCCGATCTCGTGCGCGAGCGGCGCGGGCGCTGGGGGCTCGGCTTTACCGATGCGCCACTGATGAAGAACCACGGGCTGATGGCGGGCATGTTCTTCATGGGCGCAATCGCGATGGCCGGGATGCCGCCGCTCTCGGGCTTCCTCGGCAAGCTGATGATCCTCGATGCGACGCGCGGCCAATGGGCGCTTTGGGCCACGGTTCTGGTGACCTCGCTGATCGCCATCGTGGGCTATGCGCGCGCAGGCAGTCAGGTGTTCTGGCGCTCCTACGCCGTAGAGGCCGAAGAAGACGATCTGCCGCCCGCGCCGAAGGATGCGAGCTCGCCGGGCCTCGCCTTTACCGCGACCGGTATCCTGCTGGCCGGGTCGGTGGCGCTGACCGCGCTGGCCGGACCTGCGAGCACCTGGCTGCAGGGCACCTCCGCGCAGCTGTTCACGCCCTCGCAATATATCGACGCGGTTCTCGCCGGCGCGGAAGAGCGCGCACAGGAGGCGGCCCGCATCGGGGCCCATGAGCATGGGCATATGGAAGTGAGCGAGGAAATGCAGGCCGAGGACGCGCATGGCGGCGACACCAGTGCCGCCGACCCGCCCGCCGATCAGGCCGACACCCACACCGGAACCGAGACGGGGCAGGACGCCCCCGCCGCGGCGCATTGAGGGGAGCAAAGAGATGATCCGCAAGATCCTTCCCCACCCCTATCTGACCGTCACGCTGGTGATGGTCTGGCTGATGCTGGCCAATAGCTACACGCTCAATTCGCTGGTCTTCGCGATCCTCGTCGGGCTCGTGATCCCGTGGATCACCGCACCCTATTGGCCCGCGCGGCCGCGTTTCGCGAAGCCGCTGAAGATCATCGAGTACATCTTCATCGTGATCTGGGATATCATCGTCGCGAATATCACCGTCGCGAAGATCGTGCTCTTCATGCCCAATTCCAAGCTGCACCCCGCCTGGGTCACGGTGCCGCTCGACATCGTCACGCCCGAGGCGGTGACGGTACTGGCGGGCACGATCACGATGACGCCCGGGACGCTCACGGCGGAACTGGCCGCCGACGGGCACTCGCTGCTGGTCCACGCGCTGCACGCGCCCGATGCCGATGAGGTGCGCGACGAGATCAAGTCCCGCTACGAGGCCCGCCTGAAGGAGATTTTCGAATGATCACCTATGCCCTGATCTTCGCCATCGCCTGCTATTCGCTGGCGCTGCTGTTCAACCTCTACCGGGTCGTCAAGGCGCCGGGCGTGACCGACCGGGTCCTCGCGCTCGACACGATGGCGATCAACGCGATCGCGATGATCGTGCTGTTCGGCATCTGGGAGGGCACGGCGCTCTTCTTCGAGGCGTCGATCCTTTACGCAATGACGGGTTTCGTGGCGACGGTCTCCTTCGCCAAGTTCATCCTGCGCGGCGACATTATCGAGTGAGGGCGTGATGGAACTGTTCTGGGATATCCTGATTTCCGCGCTGCTCGTGATCGGCGGCATCTTCGGCCTCGTCGGCAGCTTCGGGCTGGTCAAACTGCCCGACCCGATGACCCGCCTGCACGCGCCGACCAAGGCTGCAACGCTGGGCGTGGGCGCGATCCTGATCGCCTCGATGGTCTGGTTCGCGGTGAAGCAGGGCCACCTGACCCTGCACGAGCTGATGGTCACCATCTTCATCTTCCTGACAGCCCCGATCACCGCGCATTTCATCTCGAAGGCCAATATCTTCCGCGACTGGCCGGCCGAGAAGCTGCCGAAGCCCGCAGGCGAGGGCGACTGGGCGGTGCACACAGCCGACGCCGATACCTCGAAGGGCGAACTGGCGGTCGATCGGGAAAAGAACATCCCGCACGAGAACGACTGACGACGAGAACGACTGACTGGCCCTGACGTTGCGAAACGCTTTGACGCGCGCGTAACCCGTGGCAGGCTGATCCCCGGAGGAGATTTCGGGAGACTTTCGCGATGCGGATGCGGCTGATGCTGTCCCATCTGTCGATCTGGGTGATGATCGCAGTCGTCGCCGCGGCGGCCTATTGGATCGCGCAGGGGCCTTGGTGGCTCTGGGCGGTCGCGCTGCTGGGGATCCCGGCGCAGATGCTCAACGAATACGGGCTCCACCGCTACATCTTCCACATGGCGCCGCCGAAGCGGCAATGGGCCTTCAACTGGCTCTACCGGGTGCATTACGGCCACCACGAATTCCCCACCTGCTGGCCGCTTCTGTTCGCGCCGCTCTCGGTGATCGTGCCGGTGCTCGTGGGCAATACCGCGCTTCTCTGGACGGTGCTGTCGCTGATCGGCGTGCCTTATGCGTTCGATATTGCCGTGGCCGTTGTGCCGCTTGGGGGCGCTGCGACCTTCCTCGCCTATGAATGGTTCCACACCACCGCCCATGTCACCGTGAAGAAGACCGCGATCGAGCGCCATGTCTCGACGCTGCACAACCAGCACCATTTCCGCGACTTCTCGAAATGGTTTCACGTCACGGCCGGAGGCGAGGTGATCGACCGGCTGATGGGCACCGCGATTTCGCGCGATCAGCTCAAGACCCAAAGCCGTGTCGAGTTCATCCGGACCCTCGGCCTGCGCCCCGACGATCCACGTCTGATCGCGGCGCGGGAGAAATTCGCGCCGCGCTTCGGAATCACCGAGGCAGAGGTCTCGCGGGCGGGTCATGTCGGAGGGGGCGCTGCCCCC
>NZ_DFRG01000155.1:1113-11995 GCF_002378135.1 Thioclava sp. UBA3469 | reverse complement strand
TTCTTCTCGCTGCACTACCTGCTGCCCTTCGTGATCGCGGCGCTCGTCGTCGTTCACATCTGGGCCTTCCACACCACGGGTAACAACAACCCGACGGGCGTTCCGGTCCGCACCGGTTCGAAAGCGGAAGCCGAGAAGGACACTCTGCCCTTCTGGCCCTATTTCGTGATCAAGGACCTCTTCGCGCTCGCCGTGATCCTGCTGGTCTTCGCCGCGGTCGTGGGCTTCATGCCGAACTATCTCGGCCACCCCGACAACTACATCGAGGCGAACCCGCTGGCGACGCCCGCACACATCGTTCCGGAATGGTACTTCCTGCCGTTTTACGCGATCCTGCGCGCCTTCACCTCGGACGTCTGGGCCGTGATGTTCGTCAACTGGATCACCTTCGGCATCGTCGACGCGAAGTTCTTCGGCGTGCTCGCGATGTTCGGCGCGATCCTCGTGATGGCGCTGGCCCCGTGGCTCGACACCTCGAAAGTGCGCTCGGGCGCCTACCGCCCGATGTTCAAATGGTGGTTCTGGCTGCTGGCGATCGACTTCATGGTGCTGATGTGGGTGGGCGCGATGCCGACCGACGGGATCTATCCCTACATCTCGCTGATCGGCGCGACCTACTGGTTCGTCTACTTCCTCGTGATCCTGCCGCTGCTTGGCCTGATCGAGAAGCCGCAACCGATGCCGGCGACGATCGAGGAAGACTTCAACCACCACTACGACATCAAATCGGCTGAATGAGTAAGGAAGAGGGACACCAAATGAAACATCTTCTGATCTCTGCCCTGTCGGCGCTGGTGATCGGGGCAAGCGCCCTGACCTCCCCGGCGATGGCGGCCGAAAGCGGCGAAAGCCATGTCGAGGATATCGACTTCTCCTTCGAGGGCCCCTTCGGGACCTTCGACCAACAGCAGCTGCGCCGCGGCTTCCAGGTCTACCGGGAGGTCTGCTCGGCCTGCCACGGCCTGCGCTATGTCGCGTTCCGCACGCTCGCTGATCAGGGCGGCCCGATGATGGACCCGGCCTGGGTGCGCGCCTATGCCGCCGAGTTCACCGTGATGGACAAGGAAACCGGCGAAGAGCGCCCCGGCAAGGAGACCGACCACTTCCCGTTCATCTCCGGCATGGGCATGGGGCCGGATCTGTCGCTGATGGCGAAAGCGCGTGCGGGCTTCCACGGCCCCTACGGCCTCGGCATCAACCAGTTCTTCCGCGGCATCGGCGGCCCCGAGTATATCTACTCGGTGCTGACCGGCTACACCGGCGAAGAGAAGGAAGAAGCAGGCTCGTATTTCTACGGCAACCACACCTTCCCGGGTGGTTGGATCGCCATGCCTCCGCCGCTCTCGGAAGACCTCATCGAATATGAGGACGGCACGCCCGCCACCGTCGAACAGATGGCTCAGGACGTTGCTGCCTACCTGATGTGGACGGCCGAGCCGAAGCTGGAATCGCGCAAGCGCTGGGGCTTCGTCGCGGTGCTGATGCTGGCGGTGCTGAGCACGCTCCTGTACCTGACCAACAAGAAGCTCTGGGCGCCGCATAAGGGCAAGAAGTTCGACCTGTAAGCCCGGGCTCGACCTGCTAGACTGATGAACGCCCCCTCGCCCGCGAGGGGGCGTTTTCCGTTCTCTGGAGATGCCCGATGTCCACCCCGCCCCCCGGATTCGCGCCCCTGCCCGACCCGCCCTATTACGCGGTGATCTTCGCCTCTCTGCCCGGGGCGAGCGATCAGGGCTATGGCGCGATGGCCGAACAGATGGCCGCGCTCGCCGCAGAGCAGCCCGGATATATCGGGATGGAGAGCGCACGCGATGGAACAGGCTTCGGCCTGACCGTCAGCTACTGGGCCGACGAGGCCGCGCTGATCGCGTGGAAGGCTGTGGCGAAGCACCAGCTCGCGCAGCAACTCGGCAAGGATCGCTGGTATCGCCACTACGCGTTGCGTGTCGCCAAGGTCGAGCGCCAGTATGACGGGCCGGAGGGCCGCTGAAATTCTCCCTCTACTGACGCGGCGCAAAGCGCCCGCGCTCTTGGATGTCGCGGGCAAGCGGGCTATCTGGGAAGGGACAACAGGAGTAACAATGCCCGACATTTCCGACCTGCCCCATATCAGCCCGGCCTCCCGCGCCCCGCGCCTGTGCGTGCTGATCGACGCCGATAACGTCCCCGCCGGATATGCCGAAGCGATCTTCGAAGAGATCGCCTCGCTGGGCGAAGCCTCGGTGCGCCGGATCTACGGCGACTGGTCGGCGCAGCGCCTCGCGGGCTGGGCCAAACGCGTGGCCGAACTCGGCCTCGTCGCGGATCAGCAATTCGCCAATACGAAGGGCAAGAACGCCTCCGATATCGGCCTCGTCATCGCGGCGATGGATTTCCTGCATTCGGACCTGTTCGACGGCTTCGTGCTGGTCTCCTCGGACAGCGACTTCACCCGCCTCGCCGCCCGCATCCGCGAGCAAGGGCTGGATGTCTACGGTATCGGCGAACAGAAGACGCCCGAGGCCTTCCGCAAGGCCTGCAAACGCTTCATCTATGTCGAGAACCTTGGCAATGGCGATAGCACCGCTGACACCACCGCCAAGCCGACTTCGGACAAGACCAGTAGCACCAGCGCCCCGAAAACTTCGGGCGGCAAGCAGGAACCCAAAGCCGCGATCCCGATCATCGTCAACGCGATGAAAGCGATCGGTCTGGAAGAGGAATGGTATTCGCTGGGCCAGCTCGGCCAGTTCATCACGCAGGCCAACCCGGATTTCGACACCCGCACCTATGGCAGCGCGAAGCTCTCGGACCTGCTGATCAAGACGGGCCGTTTCCAGTTGCAGCGCGGTGAAGGCAATCAGTGGATGGTGCGCGATCTGGCCTGATCAGGCCTTCGCCGCGTAGCGCGCGAGGAACATCGCGACTGCGCCCCGGATCACGCGCTCCTTCTGCTCGCCGCTGAAGCTTTCGCAAATCCCGAACAGAAGCTTCGGGTGCAGTTCCGACTTGCACAGCTCGATGAAGAGGTAGGCGGCAAGGTCGATATCGTCGATCACCAGCTCGCCCCGATCGGCAGCACAGCGCAGGTACTCCATCAGCAGCTCATGCACCAACTCCGGCCCGGCTGCGTAAAAGGCGCGGCCCAGTTCGGGAAATCGCTCGGATTCGGCGACGCAGAGCCGGTAGAGCCCCTGATTCAGCTTGCAACTCATCGAGTCGACAATCTGCGCAGCGGCGAGCGACAGCACCACTTCGGGGGCTGCACCGAAATCGATCGTGGCGACGGCGCTGTCGGTCTGCTCTTTCAGTTGCGAGCGCACGACCTCGACGAACATCAGCCGCTTGTCGGGGAAATAGCTGTAAAGCGTGGCTTTCGACACGCCCGCTTCCTTGGCGATGTCATCGACCGAGGCCCCGTCGAACCCGTCGCGCAGAAAGATCGTCCGCGCCCCTTCGAGCACCTGATCGAACTTGCGCCCGCGATTGATCTGATCTGCCTGTGACATCTGCCCTCCGGTCCCGGGCAACCGACCCGGGCTCGCAGAATAAACCGGGCGGTTCACATCCCGCAAGGTCGCACACGTGACGTCATGGCGCTCTGCACCGGTGATCCTGCAGACTGCGGCCTATCTTCGGCTTGGTCAAAATATCCCGGGGGGCTCCGAAGGAGCGGGGGCAGAGCCCCCTCTTGCCTCGATAATGTCGCCCTCCGGCGAAGGAGGCAGAGCCCCCTCAGCCGATCGTGCCGCGCACACCGCCGGTCTGCGCCCGGTCCATCAGGAACTGGTCGAGGATCACACAGGCCATCATTGCCTCGGCCACCGGCACCGCGCGGATACCGACACAAGGGTCATGACGGCCCTTGGTGATCACCTCCACCTCTTCGCCCGCGACATTGACCGAGCGGCGCGGCGTCAGGATCGACGAGGTCGGCTTCACCGCAAACCGCACCGTGATCGGCTGGCCGGTGGTGATCCCGCCAAGGATGCCGCCTGCGTGGTTCGACAGATATTCGACGCCGTCGGGGCCCATCACCATCTCGTCGGCATTGTCGACGCCGGTCAGGGCCGCCGAGGCCATGCCCTCGCCGATCTCGACGCCTTTCACAGCGTTGATCGACATCATCGCGGCGGCCAGCTCGGTATCCATCTTGGCGTAGATTGGCGCGCCCAGACCTGCCGGGCAGCCCTCGGCCACAACTTCGATCGCAGCACCCACCGAGTTCTGACCCTTGCGGATCGCGGCGAGGTAATCGGCCCATTCATCCGCAGCCTCGGCATCGGGCAGGAAGAACGGGTTTTGCAGGATCGCGTCCCGGTCGAACTTCGCGCGGTCCAGATGTTTCGCGCCCATCTGCACCATGTAGCCGTAAATCTGCAGATCGGGGATCAACTGGCGCAGCGCAGCCTGCGCGACGCCCCCGGCGGCCACACGCGCCGCCGTCTCGCGCGCGCTCGACCGCCCGCCGCCGCGATAATCACGGACACCGTATTTCTGGTGATAGGTGATATCGGCATGACCGGGGCGGAACTGCCGCGCGATCTCGCCGTAATCCTTCGAGCGCTGATCGGTATTCTCGATCATCAGCTGGATCGTCGTGCCGGTCGTCTTGCCCTCGAACACACCCGACAGGATGCGCACCGCGTCGGGCTCCTTGCGCTGGGTCGTCTCTTTCGACTGGCCCGGACGGCGACGGTCGAGGAATTGCTGGATGAACGCCTCGTCGATCTCGATGCCGGGCGGGCAGCCATCCACCGTCGCGCCAAGCGCAGGCCCGTGGCTTTCGCCCCAGGTGGTGACGCGGAACTGATGACCGAAAGTGTTGAACGACATGGGACGCGCGCCTCGCAGGTTTCCTTCGGCGCTGGCTTAGCAAGTCAGGGGCTGCGAGGCAACGCGCATGGCATTGGACGCGGCAGCTTAGAAAGACCTTGTTTGCGCGCGGGACGCGCTCACTCCACCGCGCGGATCAGCTTGCGCTCCAAGACGCGCAGCACCTGGCGCAGATCGTGGCCACGCCGAAGCACCTGCCCCTGCTGCCCGATCACCGCATATTGCCCCTGTTTCGAGCGCAGCGCGGGCCGTTTCTCGATCCGGTAGATCGGCACTTCGGCGGCGCGGCGAAAGATCGAGAAGACCGCGACGTCGCGTAGAAAACTCATCCCGTAATCGCGCCACTCACCGGCCGCGACCGCGCGCCCGTAAAGCGACAGGATCACGCCAAGCTCGGAGCGATCGAACGCGATCTGCTCCGGCACGCCGGAAGGGTTCGGATAGGGGGAAGGCGTTTGGACCGTCATTTACAAAGGGTACATCGCGCGTGGCGCAAATCAAGCCCACCCGCGCTAAGGTTGCATACGCCTTTGCCGCGCCGGAATAAGACCGCGAAAATGCCTGATTTCCTGCGCCTTCCTGCCGGGTTTCCAAGCCACCTTCAATTCAGCGGAAAACGCTAAAAGCCCGACGGTGCGGTAAACAGCCCCCACCCAGTTCGTATCGTCGGGCGCTTTTCTTCCTGCAGAAAAGCCCCGTGTCCTGGTCAGACACGGGGCTTTTCCTTTTCCCGATCCGTCGCACTCTCTGCCCTAGTAGCAGCGCACCGCCGCGATCGTGCCGCTCCCGTCGATCTCGAAATTCACGCGATCCGGGGCGTAATCCATCGTCACCGCATCGCCCGGATGAATGATGCGATGGGGCCGCGCGAGGGTGAGCCCCGCCAGCACCGTTTCAGGACGCCCCACGAGCGACGCAAGTCCGGGCGGCGGACAGACGCCAACCGCGGGCGGCCCCGAACGGGGCGGCATGCGGTGCGGCTGGCAGGCCGCGACCCCGAAGGCTGCGACCCCAAGTGTGACGATCAGACCGATCCGCGCCCTGCTCCGTTCCATCAGGCTCACCCGCAATCGATATTGTAGACATTCCCGCGGGAATCGAGCCGGAACACGACGCGCTGCGGATTGTAGACCTGATCCTCGACGCCGCGCCATTCCACGATGCGATAGGGCTTGGCGATCCCCAGCGTCTGGATCTGCGCCGCTGGCTGGCCGAGGACCGAGGTGTAGTTCACCGCACCGCAAGTGTCGGGCTCACGTTCCTGCAAGCCGCCCTTGGTGACGCTGACCGGCGAAGTGACATAGGGCGCGGGCGCACCAGGCTGGGGCGCAGGATAGGCGCCATCCGTAGGGGTCTCGCTCATCGGACCCGCGGGATCGCAGGCCGCAAGCGCCAGCATCGAACCCATGACGAAAAATCGTTTCAACATGTCGCACCCTTCATTGCATTGGCCGCGCCGATAACGCAGGCTATTGCGGAATTTATACAAGGAGTATGCGCCCATGAGAACCCGTGCCGCAGTCGCGCTCGAGGCGGGAAAACCGCTCGAAATCATGGAAGTGGAGCTGGAAGGCCCGAAAGCGGGCGAAGTGCTCGTCGAGATCAAGGCCACCGGCATCTGCCACACCGACGAATTCACCCGCTCGGGCGCTGACCCCGAGGGCATCTTCCCGACCATCCTCGGCCATGAAGGCGCGGGCATCGTGCTCGAGGTCGGCGAAGGCGTGACCACGCTGAAACCGGGCGATCACGTGATCCCGCTCTACACCCCGGAATGCCGCGAATGCCCGTCCTGCCTCTCGGGCAAGACGAACCTCTGCACCGCGATCCGCAACACCCAAGGTCAGGGCCTGATGCCGGACGGCACCACGCGATTCAAGATGCTCGATGGCACGCCGATCTATCACTACATGGGCTGCTCGACCTTCGCGAACCACACGGTGATGCCCGAGATCGCGCTCGCCAAGGTCCGCGACGACGCGCCGTTCGAGAAGATTTGCTATATCGGCTGCGGCGTCACCACCGGCATCGGCGCGGTGATCAACACCGCAGGCGTCGAGATCGGCTCGACCGCCGCCGTGTTCGGCCTCGGCGGGATCGGTCTGAACGTGATTCAGGGCCTGCGCATGGCGGGTGCCGACATGATCATCGGCGTGGACCTGAATGACGGCAAAGAGGAAATGGCGCGCAAGTTCGGAATGACCCATTTCGTGAACCCGTCGAAATCGGACGTTCCGGTGGTGCAGCAGATCGTCAACCTGACCAAGACCGAGCGCGACCAGATCGGCGGCGTCGACTATTCCTTCGACGCCACGGGCAACGTGCAGGTGATGCGCGACGCGCTGGAATGCTCGCACCGCGGCTGGGGCGTATCGGTGATCATCGGCGTCGCACCCGCGGGGGCCGAGATCGGCACCCGCCCGTTCCAGCTCGTCACGGGCCGGACCTGGAAAGGCACCGCATTCGGCGGCGCCAAGGGTCGGACCGATGTGCCGAAATTCGTCGAGTGGTACATGAACGACAAGATCGAGATCGACTCGATGATCACCCACACGATGCCGCTCGAAGACATCAACAAGGCCTTCGACCTGATGCATGCGGGCGAGTCGATCCGCTCGGTCGTGATTTACTAAACCAAAGGCCGGGGGCGCTGACCCCGGACCCCCGGGATATTTGGACCAAGGCGAAGACAAAGGAGTGATCTCCCCTTCGCTCTTGGTCAAATATCCCCGGGTGAATTCGCGCCTGCGAAGAGGGGCAGCGCCCCTAGCTTCCCAGATAATCCCGCAGCGCAGGTGGCGGATCGTCGAGAAGCGGTCCGGTCTCTTGCGGCGCATGGGCGCGCCCCTCGGCCACCAGAACCGTCTGCGGGCAAAGCGCCCGCGCATCCTCGGGATCGTGGCTGACCATCAAGACTGTCGTGCCCTGTTCGCGCGCGATCTCGGCCACCAGCGCCAGCATCTCGGATTTCAGCGCGGGCCCCAGCGCCGCGAAGGGCTCGTCCAGCAGCAGGATCGGACGGCCACGGAGCAGCGTCCGCGCGAGCCCCGCACGGCTTTGCTGCCCGCCCGACAGCGCGCCGGGTTTGCGCCTCTCCATCCCCTCAAGGCCCACACGCGCCAGCGCCGTCTCGATCCGGGCGCGGTCGGTGGCGTCGATCTTGCCTTTCGGGTTCAGGCCGAGCGCGAGATTGGTCTCGAGGCGCAGATGCGGGAAGAGGTTCTGATCCTGAAACAGGATCGAGAGCGGGCGCTCCCCCGGTGGCGTCGCGGTGATGTCCTCACCCTGCCAGAGGATGCGGCCACTTGCGGGCGACAAGAACCCCGCGATGGCCGAGAGCAGAGTCGATTTCCCCGCACCGGACGGGCCGATCAGCGCGACGCGCGCGCCGGTCTGGATGGTGAGATCGGCATCGAGGCGGAAATCACCCTGTGTGAGGGTAAGTCTATCGAGGGTCAGCATAATGCCCCGCGCGGTCGAGCGCCCAGAAAAGCGCGAAGGTGAGGATCAGGAGCAGGCTCGCAGCGCCCGCTGCCTGATCCATGCGATAAGAGCCCATGAGCTGGAAAAGCGCCAGCGGCAGGGTGCGGGTCTGCCCGTCGGAGAACAGCGTGATGACGCCCAGATCGCCCATCGAGAAGGCCGCGGCCAGCCCCGCCGAGAAGCCCAGCGGCCGGGCAAGGCGCGGAACCGTCAGCAGGCGCAGCCGGACAAAACCGCGCAGGTTCAGCGAGGCGGCGAGCCGGTCGTAATCGGCCTGCAGCGTGCGGATTTCGGGCATCAGGATGCGGGTCGCGAAAGGCACCGACAGCGCGGCATTGGTCAGCAGCACCATCGGCAGGGCGAGGCTCGTGGGATTCACGAAGGGCCGCGCGATCAGGAAAGCGCCGGTCCCCATCACGAGGCTCGACGCGGTCATCGGCAGCATCGCCGCGATCTCTGCCCAGCGTTGCCGCGTGGCGGCCAGCGCAAGCGGCAGAGCGATGGCAAGCGTGATCACCGTCGAGGCCAGCGCAATCACCAGCGAGGTCAGCGTGGCGGGCCAGATCATCTCCGGTAGCTCGGCCAGCGCAGGCAGCCCACGGGCGAAGACCACCCCGATGGGGAGCAGCAGGAAGACGGCCGCCAGAAGAATCGCGAGCGTATCGAAGGCCACGCGCTCCGCCCCGCCGGACAACTGCGGGATCGGCGTAGCGCGGCGGTCATGCCCCGCACCGAAGCTCGACGGCAGAGTGGCGCGCGCCGCGACCAGCAGGGCTGCGACCGAGATCGCGACCTGCACCAGCGCAAGGCTCGCCGCGCGACCCATGTCGAAATCGAAGCGGAACGCCTGATAGATCGCGAGCTCCACCGTTGTCGCGCGCGGGCCGCCCCCTAAAGTCAGAGCGACCGCAAAGGAGGTCAGGCAGACGAGGAAGATCGCGAGAAACGCACCGGGCAGGACGCTGCGCAGCATCGGGCGTTCGAGGTGGCGGGTGACCTCGGCCGGGCCAAACCCGAGGGTGGCCGCAAGGCGGAACCGCTCGGCCGGGATCGCCTCCCAGCCGTGCAGGATCATCCGCGTGGCCAGCGGCAGGTTGAAGAAGACATGGGCGATGATGACGCCCTGCGCGCCATAGATCGAGATCGGATCGATGCCGAAGGGCGCGAGGGCCGCATTGACCAGCCCGCGCCGTCCGAAGACCGCGATCAGCCCGAAGACCGCGACGATCACCGGCAGGATGAAGGGCGCCCCGAGGAGCGAGATCAGCAGCCCCCGCCCCGCAAAGCGGCGCCGGTGCAGCGCGCGGGCCACCGGGATCGCCAGCGCGCAGGAGATCAGCGCCGAGGCCGCAGCCTGCCACAGCGTGAAGCGGATCGCCGCGAGGTCGGTCTCGCGCAACCCCGTCAGCCCGCCCGCGCGGAGCGTCACCGCAGCCAATGTCCCAAGGACGAGCGCGGCCAAAGCCGCACCCGCCAGCATCGCCCAGAGGGGCGCGCGTTTTATCTGGAGAAGGCGCGTTGCCATTCGTCCAGCGCCGGACCGCGCAGTTTCTCGGCCTCGGTCTCACCCAGATAAAGCGTCTTGTCGGGCATCGGCAGGTTCTGGAACACCTCCGGCAGTTGATCCTTCGGCAGTTTCGCCGGGAAAGACCAGTTCGCCGTCGCGATCATGCCCTGAAAATCGGGGCTGAGCACGTAATCGAGGAATTTCTGCGCCAGCTCTGGATGTTTCGAGGTCTTGAGCTGCGCGACCAGTTCGGGAGTGAAGTAATGCCCCTCGGGGAAGATCGCGGCGACCTTGCTGTCATCCTCCTCGGCCATGATGTGATAGGCGGGCGAGGTGACGTAGCTGAGCACCATATCCGCCTCGCCATCGGTGAACATCCCGTAGGCCTCGGACCAGCCCGGCGTCACCGTCAGCACCTTGGGCGCGATCTTCGTCCAGGCCTCTTCGGCCTTGTCGCCGTAGATGTCCTTCACCCACAAGAGCAGCGACAGACCCGCGACCGAACTGCGCGGGTCTTCGATGACGATCTTGTAGGCGTCATCGGGCGCATCCAGCAGGTCCTGGAAGCTCGCGGGCGGGGTCTTCAGCTTGGTCTTGTCATAGACGAAGGCCAGCTCCGACCAGTCGAAGGGAAGAAAGATCGGATCGTCCCATTTGACCGGCATGGTCAGATCGGAGGTGTCCTCGTTATGCGGGGCGAACAGGCCGGTGGCGCGCGCCTTCGCGGTCACGTCAGTGTTCAGGCCGATCGCGATATCGGCCGAGGTCTTGTCGCCTTCGAGCAGGATGCGCGGCAGCACATCGCCCGCCACGAATTTCAGATCGCAATCGCAAGTCGCCTCGAACCCCTTCTCGATCGCGGGGCCGGGGCCCCATTCGCTCGTGAAATAATCGGGCGCGTAGACGGTGAGTACGGGCTTGTCCTCGGCCGCCGCCATCGTGGCGATCAGGCTCAGGGCTCCCGCAAGCATCAGGTGGGTTTTCATGCCTCACTCCTTGGGCTTGCCGGGCGGAGTGGGGCCGGGAGATCCGGCTACCTTCCCTCCGCCGGTCTTAACCGGTTCAGGTTCAACGGGT
>NZ_DFRG01000155.1:0-806 GCF_002378135.1 Thioclava sp. UBA3469 | reverse complement strand
AACCGGTTCAGGTTCAACGGGTTCGCGTGGATCGCATCTCAGCCGGATCGTCCGGCACCCCGAGGTAGGGCGCAACGTAAGCGCGCGCGGCTGCGGACGCAAGGGCAAGCAGGCACAGCGTCCCTGCCCCGCGCACGGACGCTCTGGCGAGTTCCCGCCAGTGGCGAGCCGCGCCGGATTTCAATGGCTTGCAACTGCGCGCGGCGCGACGCAGGCTCGATCTGGAACGGATTTGGGAGGAACCGATGCGCATTACCCTCACGGCGGCCCTGCTGGCCGCGACCGCCCTGCCCGCCTTGGCCGACACGATCGAGGCACCGGGCAAGATCACGGCCGTGACGCTCTTTCCGCAAGGCGCGCAGGTGGTGCGGCAGGTGACGCTGGACGCCCCCGAGGGCAGCCATGACCTACTGGTGCCGGGCTTCCCCGAAGGCACCGATATCTCGACGCTGCGGGTTTCGGGCGACGGTGTGCAGATCGGCGCGGTGAGCTTGCTCTCCGGGCGCGCGCCTGCGATCAGCGGGCAGGACAGCGCCGCAGTGAAATCTGCGCGCGATCGGTTGGCCTCGGCGCAAGAGGCGCTTGCGGAACAAGAAGACGCGGTGGCGGTGATCCGCGCCAAGGCGCAGGCCGCGCGCGACCAGATCACCTATCTCAAGAATACCGACTCGCAGGTTACCGCGCCTGAACAGCTCCGCGCGCTGGCGCAGATGGTGGAGGACCAGATCCTGTCCGCCACCGAACGCGCGATTGCCGCCGAGGCGGAAGCCCGCCGCGCCGAAGCCGCGCTCGACCCCGCGAAGGAG
>NZ_DFRG01000184.1:0-13592 GCF_002378135.1 Thioclava sp. UBA3469 | reverse complement strand
CCGCAGAGGGTGATGCGGCCGGCATCGAGCAGGTTGCCGAAGAACTTCCAGCCCGTCGGCGTCTCGTAGCAATCGAGGCCAAGCGCCTCGGCCACCCGATCCGCCGCCGCAGAGGTCGGCATCGAGCGCGCGACGCCCTTCAACCCGTCCTTGTAGCCCGGCACGAGATGCGCATTTGCGGCCAGCACAGCGAGGCTGTCCGACGGCGAGACATAGGTGCCCGCGCCCAGGATCATGTTCCGGTCGCCATCGCCATCCGAGGCCGCGCCGAAATCCGGGGCGTTTTCGCCCATCATCTCGTCCATCAGCTCATGCGCCCAGGTCGGGTTCGGATCGGGATGCATGCCGCCGAAATCCGGCAGAGGCGTGCCATGCGTGACGGTCCCTGCGGGTGCGCCAAGGCGGTTCTCGAAAATCTCCACTGCGTAAGGTCCGGTGATGGCGCACATCGAGTCCATCCGCATCCGAAAGCCCGATTTAAAGACGTCCTGCAAGGCATTGAAATCAAATATCGTTTCCATCAGGTCGGCATAGGCGCTCACCGGGTCGACGACTTCGACGGTCATCTCTCCGAGCGGAGTCTCGCCTAGGCTGTCCAGATCGGGATCTGCCGCATCGAGCAAGTGATATTCGCTGATCTCCTGCGTGCGCTTATGGATCGCGGAGGTAATCGATTCCGGCGCGGGGCCACCATTGGCGGAGTTGTATTTGACGCCGAAATCCTCGTCCGGGCCGCCCGGATTGTGACTGGCCGAGAGGATGATCCCGCCATCCGCCTGGCGCTGCCGGATCAGGTTCGACGCCGCGGGCGTGGAGAGCCACGCACCCTGCCCCACAATCACCCGCGCAGCCCCGTTGGCGGCGGCCATTTTCAGGATCGTGCTTGCCGCTTCGCGTCCGAAATACCGTCCGTCCCCGCCAAGAACCAAGGTCTTGCCGCGAACACCGCCGATCGCGTCGAAGGTCGATTGCACGAAATTCTCGAGGTAGCTTGGCTGCATGAAAACGCGGGTTTTCTTGCGCAGCCCCGAGGTGCCGGGTTTCTGGCCGTCGATGGGCTGGGTCGCGTGGCGGGTCATGATTTCTCCTGCACTGTGGCGCGGGTAAAGACTTGAACGGATTGTGCGGCAAGGCAAGCCTCGGGGGCGTCGATTTGTTCCGCTTCTCGTTCCGGCAAGGCAGAATCGAGCGTGCGAGTCCATCTTCCGGGCGGCAATGTGATGTGCTGTTCGGGCCCTGCATTGAGGATCACATAGACCGCTTCGAATCCGGCCTCGCCTGCGGGACCTTCGGCGGCGCCGCGAATTTCGACGCCGATGCAGCGCAGTTCGGGATCGTTCCAGTCATGCGGCTCGGGCTCTTCGCCAGAGGCAAGCCGCCAGATCAGATCGCGCATCCCGTCCTGCTTGCGGATCAGCGAGTGCAGATAGCGGTTTTGCCGCAGGACTCGGTGATCTTTTCGTATCTGGATCAGATGCTTGACGAAGGTTTTTAAAGTGTCGTCGGGTGCGGTCCAATCGACCCAGCCGATCTCGTTATCCTGCGCATAGGCGTTGTTATTGCCGCCCTGCGAATTGCCGATCTCGTCGCCCGCCAGCAGCATCGGCACGCCTTGGCTCATCAGCAGCGTCGCAAGCAGCGCACGTTTGCGCAGGGCCTGTGCCTCGACGCTCTCCAGCGCTTCCGAGAAATTCGCGTCGTGGCCGTCGCGGTTTTCCTCACCATTCGCGAGGTTCTGCTTTTCGCCATAGGAAACAAGGTCTTGCAGCGTGAAGCCGTCATGGGCAGTGATGAAATTCACCGAAGCCGTCGCGGGCCGCCCCTTCTGGTCGAAGATTTCCGCCGAGCCTGCCACGCGCCGCGCCAGATCGCCCGCCATGCCCCGGTCGCCGCGCCAGAACCGCCGCGCATCGTCGCGGAAACGGTCGTTCCATTCGGTGAACGGATGCGGGAAGCCACCGAGGTAATAGCCGCCTGGACCGATATCCCAGGGCTCCGCGATCAGCTTAACCCTTCGCAGCACCGGATCCTGCTCGATCGCGGTGAGAAATTGCGCATGCGCCTCAACCGCTCCCGAGGTGCCGCGCGCCAGCGTCGCCGCCAGATCGAAGCGGAAGCCATCGACGCCCATCTCCTCGACCCAATGGCGGAGGCAATCCATCACCAGCCGCAGACAGAGCGGGTTCGACAGGTCCAGTGTGTTGCCGGTGCCGGTCTCGTCGATATAGGCGCCGTCGGGCGTCAGGCGGTAATAACTCGCATTGTCGATCCCGCGCAGGCTGAGCATCGGCCCGATCGCATTGCCCTCGCCCGTGTGGTTGTAGACGACGTCTAGGATCACTTCGATCCCGGCGTCATGGAAGCGCCGCACCATCTCGCGGAATTCGCCGCGCGGATCGGCGCCGGAATAGCGCGGCTCGGGCGCGAAATTGGCGATGGGCTGATAGCCCCAGTAATTGCTCAAGCCCTTCTCGACGAGGAAGCGATCATCGAGATAGGCGCAGCTCGGCAGCAGTTCGATCGCGGTGATCCCGAGATCGGTGAGATGCGACAGGATCGGATCGGAGGCGAGCCCCGCCCAGGTGCCGCGCAAGGCTTCGGGCACGTCCGGATGGGTCATCGTCAGCCCCTTGGGATGGGCCTCGTAGATCACTGTCTCGGACCAGCTATGTTGCGGGCGATCCCATTCGGGTCGCGCGATCTCGGCCACGACGGATTTCGGTGTGACGCTTGCGCTATTGCGCCGGTCGGGTTTGGATTTCCCATATTGCATAGGGGCTTGCCAGCTGATCTTCGAGTCGATCTCGCGTGCATAGGGGTCGATCAGAAGCTTCGCCGGGTTGAACCGATGCCCCGCTTCGGGTGCCCAAGGCCCATGCACCCGGTAGCCATAACGCGCCCCCGGTTTGAGCCCCGCAACGAAGCCGTGCCATGTCGGCCCGGTGCGCCCCGGCAGGTCGATCCGCTGCTCGCCAGATTTGGTAAACAGGCACAGCTCCACTCGCTCGGCATGAGCCGAGGCCAGCGCGAAGTTCACGCCGCCCTCGCAGGGCGTGGCGCCCAGCGGGTCCGCTTTGCCGGGAGTAATCTTCATCGGGCGAGAAGCGCGTCATAAAGCGCGGCGTAGCGTGCGGCCGATCCGTCCCAGCCCCAATCGGTCTTCATTGCCTGGCGCTGCATCGCGGCCCAGCCCTTGCGATCGGCATAGAGCGCGATCAGCTTCATCAGCGCCTGCCGCAACGCGAGATCGTCGACAGGATGGAAGACGATCCCGGTCGATGCGCCTGCAGCCTCGGTCGCGGGCGTCGCGCCCACCACCGTATCGGCGAGACCACCGACGGCGGAGACCACCGGCAGGCACCCATAGCGCAGCCCGTAGAGCTGGGTCAGGCCACAGGGCTCGAAGCGCGAGGGCACCAGCACCGCATCGCCACCTGCATACATCCGATGGCTTAGCGCCTCGTCATAGCCGATCTTCACGCCGACCCGGTCGGGGTGACGCGCGGCAAGGTCGCGCATCGCATCTTCCGCCCAGCCATCGCCCGATCCCAGCACCGCGAGACCAC
Source organism: Thioclava sp. UBA3469 (assembly GCF_002378135.1). Lineage (NCBI taxonomy): Bacteria > Pseudomonadati > Pseudomonadota > Alphaproteobacteria > Rhodobacterales > Paracoccaceae > Thioclava > Thioclava sp. UBA3469. The sequence goes on along the minus strand of NZ_DFRG01000184.1, from coordinate 10,026 downwards.
CGCCCGCCTCCAGATAGGGCCCAAGCGCCGGAGCGAGCAAATCGATGCCCTTCTGCGGGGTCAGGCGCGAGATCAGGATCGCCAGCGGTCCCGGCACATCGAGATCAAATTCGGTCTCCAAGGCTTTGCGGTTCTTCGTTTTTCCGCCGGGTTTGGCCGCGGAGAAAGAGGTTACTTCCGGATCGGTCTCGGGGTTCCAGACCTCCAGATCGATGCCGTTGAGAATCCCGTGCAGATCGCCCGCGCGCGCCTGAATGACACCTTCCAGCCCCATGCCGAACTCGCCGCGCATCAACTCGTCTGCATAGCGCGGGCTGACCGTGGTGATCGCGCTCGCCGCAACCAGCCCGGCTTTCAGCGTCGAGATATCGCCCCAGAATTCCACACCCTCGCGGGTGAAATCCCAGGTCTGCAGCCCGAGCGCCGCCAGCTTGTCGCGGCCGAACCGACCCTGAAACGCGATGTTGTGGATCGTCATCACCGTCGGAATGCCGGTGCCGCGCAGATACCACGGCACGAGCCCGGTCTGCCAATCGTGGCAATGCACCAGATCGGGCTGCCATCTGCCTGCACCCTCGCGCGCGATCTCGGCTGCGACGAAACTGAGCGCTGCGAAGCGTTCGGCATTGTCGGGATAGTCGCGCCCGTCTTCCGAATACGGCCCCCCGTCCCGGTCGAACAGATGGTCGGCCTGCAGCGCCAGCACCTCCATCCCGCCCGCCTTGCCCAGCACCAGCCGCGCCGGGCCGCCATAGAGGCTCTCGCTTTCCCATACCGGTTTCGGTGATTTCAGCTTTTTCAGAATCCCGCGATAGGCCGGGATCATCACCCGCATCTCCCAGCCCTGCCCTTTGAGCGCGGCGGGCAATGCGCCCCCCACATCGGCCAGACCGCCCGTCTTGATCAGCGGAACCGCTTCTGACGCAACCGAGAGCACGCGTTTCATGTCTTCGCTCTTTCCAAATATCCCGGGGTGCGGGGCAGCGCCCCGCTCTCTGTCCCCGTTAGTCCAATGCCGCCGCGCGTTTGTCGAGCATCGTCTGCGTGATCAGCACGACGCCGCCTTCCGACCGGCGGAACCACTTCTCGTCCTCCTCCGGGTCTTCGCCCACGACGAGCCCTTCGGGAATATGCACGCCGCGGTCGATCACGCATTGGCTCAGCCGCGCATGGCGTCCGATATCGACGTAAGGCAGCACGACGGCCTCTTCCAGGCTCGCGAAACTATGCGCGCGCACGCCTGTATAGAGCAGCGAATTGCGCACCTCCGCGCCCGAGACGATGCAGTCGCCCGAGACCAGCGAGGAGATTGCCGAGCCGCGTCTGCCATCCTCGTCATGGATGAATTTCGCGGGCGGCACGATCTCGGCATAGGTCCAGATCGGCCATTCGGTGTCGTAGAGGTCGAGCTTCGGCGTGAAATCGGTCAGGTCGATATTGGCCTGCCAGAAGGCATCTACCGTGCCCACATCGCGCCAGTAAGGTTCGGTCTCCAGCCCCGTCGTCACGCAGCTATCCGAGAACTTATGCGCCATCGCCTTGCCGTGTTTGACGATCTGCGGGATCAGGTCATGGCCGAAATCATGGGACGAATTCGGGTCTTCCATGTCGCGGATCAGCAATTCGCGCAGGAATTGCCAGTCGAAGACATAGATCCCCATCGAGGCCAGCGCATGATCGGGATCGCCGGGCATTCCGGGCGGATCAGCGGGCTTTTCGAGGAAGTCGGTGATCTGTCCGGTCTTGTCGATGGCCATCACGCCAAAGGCGGTCGCCTCCATCCGCGGCACGGTCAGACAGCCGATCGTGACATCGGCCTTGGTGTCGACATGCTGGCGCAGCATCACCTCGTAATCCATCTTGTAGATGTGGTCACCGGCGAGGATAATGACGTATTTCACGCCGTAATCTTCAATGATATCAATGTTCTGCGCCACCGCGTCGGCGGTGCCTGCATACCAGCGGCTATCGGCCACGCGTTGGCTCGCGGGCAGGATGTCGAGATATTCGTTCCGCTCAGCGCGGAAGAAGTCCCAGCCGCGCTGGATGTGGCGGATCAGCGAATGCGCCTTGTATTGCGTGGCGATCGCCATCTTGCGGATGCCGGAATTGAGCGCGTTCGACAGGGCGAAATCGATGATCCGGGTCTTGCCGCCGAAATAGACGGCGGGTTTCGCGCGCCGGTCGGTCAGTTCCTTCAGGCGGCTCCCCCGGCCGCCCGCCAGCACGAAGGCCATGGCCTGCGCGCTCAGGCGCGTGTTGGGCTGTGGTTTCATATTCCTCCCCCTCCTCTGGGCATCGCTTATGCGGGCGTGAACATCACGACCGAGAGCGGCGGCAGATACACCTCTGCGCTATGGGCGCAGCGGCCCTGCGCGTGATCTTCGGCGCGGATCGCACCGAGATTGCCGCGGTTCTCGCCGCCGTAGAAACCGGAATCCGTGTTGAGTATCTCGCACCATTCGCCGTCCAGCGGCAGGCCGATGCGGTAGCTGTGCTCGACCGGGGTCAGGTTCGCGACCACCACGACCGGATCGGACCCGGGCGCGCGGCGCTCGAAGATGAAGACCGAAGCCTCGGAATCGTCGGCGGCGATCCACTCGAACCCCTCCGGCTCGCAATCGCCCCAATGCAGCGCGGGCGTCTCGCGGTAGAGCCGGTTGAGATCGCGCACCAGCGCACGCAGCCCGTCATGGCGCGGATCGTCGAGCAGATACCAGTCCAGTTCGCGCTCATGGCTCCATTCCGACCATTGGCCGAATTCCTGCCCCATGAACAAAAGCTTCTTGCCCGGATGCGCCCATTGGAACGCGTAGAAGGCGCGCAGATTGGCATATTTCTCGGGGTCGTTGCCGGGCATCTTGCCCAGCATCGAGCCCTTGCCGTGCACCACCTCGTCATGGCTGATCGGCAGGATGAAATTCTCGCTGTAAATGTACGAGCTCGCGAAGGTCAGCTCGTTATGGTGGAACTTGCGATAGAGCGGATCGCGCGCGAAATAGCGCAAGCTGTCGTTCATCCAGCCCATGTTCCACTTGTAGCCGAAGCCCAACCCGTCCTCATGCACGGGGCGCGTGACACCGGGATAGGCGGTGCTTTCCTCCGCCACCGTCATGATGCCTTCCGCGCCGCCATAAGAGGCCGCGTTCATGTTCTGCAGGAACTCGATCGCCTCGAGGTTCTCGCGCCCGCCATATTTGTTGGGCACCCATTCGCCGGCCGCGCGCGAGTAGTCGCGGTAGAGCATCGAGGCCACGGCATCCACGCGCAGCCCGTCGAGGTGATATTCCTCAAGCCAGAACAGCGCGTTGGCCAGCAGGTAGTTGGACACTTCCCGTCGCCCGTAATTGTAGATCAGCGTGTTCCAGTCCTGATGGAAGCCCTCTTTCGGGTCGGCATGCTCATAAAGCGCCGTCCCGTCGAAATGTCGCAACCCGTGATCGTCGGTCGGGAAATGCCCGGGCACCCAGTCGAGGATTACACCAAGACCCCGCCGATGCGCCGCGTCCACGAATTCCGCGAATTCCTCGGGGCGGCCGTAGCGGATCGTCGGCGCGTAAAGCCCGATCGGCTGATAGCCCCAGGAGCCATCGAACGGATGCTCGGTAATGGGAAGCAGCTCGATATGGGTGAAGCCCATGTCGCAGACGTAATCGACCAGTTTCTCGGCCAGTTCGTGATAGGAGAGCGGCCTGCCCCCCTCGTCCCAGATCCGCATCCAGGAGCCCAGATGCACCTCGTAGACCGAGATCGGCGCGTGGCGTTCCTGCGCCTCGGCGCGCGTCTGACACCACGCACTGTCGCCAAAGCTATGCCGCCCGAGCTTGCGCACGACCGAGGCCTGCGCGGGCGGATGCTCTGCACCGAAGCCGACCGGGTCGGCCTTCAGCGGCAGCACCGTGCCTTCGGTGTCGAGCAACTCGTATTTGTAGAGCGCACCTGCATGGATGCCGGGGACGAAAATCTCCCACACGCCGGACGCGCCGATCCGGCGCATCTGGTGGCGACGACCGTCCCAGAAGTTGAAATCGCCCACGACCGAGACGCGGCGCGCATTGGGCGCCCAGACTGCGAAATGCACGCCTTCGACGTCCTGATGGGTGATCACATGGGCGCCGAGCTTCTCCCAGAGCCGCGTATGCGTCCCCTCCCCGATCAGATATTCGTCGATCGCGCCCAACACCGGCCCGAAGCCGTAAGGGTCGTCGAAATCCCACGTCGTCTGCTCGTGCTTGGCGCGCAGACGGTAGGTTTTCTCGGTCCATTTGCCTTTGAAGATCCCCGGCACGACGGGCTCCAGCGCGACCTCTGTCTTGCCAAGCGCCCAGACCTCTTCTGCGCCGGGCACAAGCGCCACGATTTCCCCGTCATGCAGCCCCAGCAGGGAAAACGGATCAGGATGTTGCGCGTGGATGAGCGCTTCGGCCTCGTCGCGGGAAAGTGTCATAGCGCTCCTTGGTTCACAGGGCCGATTGCGTGGTCCAGATCTCGTCCATGTAGCCCTTGATCGCCCGGTCGGAGGAGAAGAACCCCATCCGCGCGGTGTTCAAAACAGCCATCTTCGCCCAGCCTGCGCGATCGGCGAAGGCCGTGTCCACCTCTTTCTGGGCCGCCGCGTAGGCCTCGAAATCGGAAGCGACGAGGAAATAATCGCTATGCCACATATTATGAACAAGATCGTGATAGCGTTCTGGTTCCTCAGGAGAAAACCGTCCCTCGGCGATCATCTGCAGCACGTCCTGCAAAGGCTGGCTTGCAAGGATAGCGTGGCGCGCATGTTCGGGATCGCGGCGGCGCTCCATCACCTCGTCGGCGGTCATGCCGAAGAGGAAGAAGTTCTCCGCGCCCACCTGTTCACGAATTTCCACATTCGCGCCATCGAGCGTGCCGATTGTCAGCGCGCCGTTCAATGCGAATTTCATGTTGCCAGTGCCGGAGGCTTCCTTGCCCGCGGTGGAAATCTGCTCTGACAGGTCCGCTGCCGGGATCAGCCGCTCGGCCATGGAGACGTTGTAATTGGGCGGATAGACGATCTTCAGGCGCCCATCGACGTAAGGATCGTTGTTGACCACCTCTGCCACGTCATTGATCAGCCGGATGATCTGCTTCGCGGTGTGATAGCCGGGCGCCGCCTTGCCGCCGAAGATCTTCACGCGCGGCTGGAACTCGGCCTGCGGGTTCTCGCGGATCGCGTGCCATTCGGCGATGGTCTGCAGGATGTTGAGCAGCTGACGCTTGTATTCGTGGATACGCTTGACCTGAATGTCGAAGATTGCATCGGGGTCGAGGGTGATCCCTTGGGTGTCGCGCACCCAATCCGCCAGATGCACCTTGTTGCGCCGTTTCGCGGCCATGAAAGCCTCGCGGAAACTCGCATCCTCGGCATAGGGCTCCAGTGCGCGCAGCTTGTCGAGATCGGCCTCCCATCCATCGCCGATCGTATCGATGATCAGATGCGACAGCTCTCCATTGGCCATGCGCAGCCAGCGGCGCGGCGTGATCCCGTTGGTCTGGTTGATGATGCGCCCCGGATGGAGACGATCCAGTTCCGGGAACAGGTTGCGCTTGATCAGCTCGGTATGGAGCGCAGAGACCCCGTTCACCTTATGCGAGGTGATGAAAGCCAGCTCGCCCATCCGCACTTCCTGATGCTTCACGATGCCCACATAATGCGCGCGTTTGGGGAATTTGCGGCGGTGCCAGCTGTCGATCTTCTCGATGATCTGCATATGGCGCGGCAGCACGGTGCCCATCAAATAGGTCGCCCAACGCTCCAGCGCCTCAGGCAACAGCGTGTGGTTCGTGTAGCCCAGACATTGCATCGTGATCTCGAGCGCGGCGTCGAACTCCATGTCATGCAGATCGGTTAGGATACGGATCAGCTCCGGCCCCGCGATCGCCGGATGCGTGTCGTTCATCTGGATCGCGACGAAGTCCGGCAGTTCCTCGATCGTGTGCCCGGCGGCCAGATGGCGGCGCATGATGTCCTGCAGCGCGGCGGAGGTCAGGAAATACTCCTGCTTGAGGCGCAATTCCTTGCCCGCATAGGTCGTGTCATCGGGATAAAGCACGCGGGATAGCGTGCGCGCGAGCGCCTCGGGTTCGGCTGCGGCGGCGTAATCGCCATGATTGAACCGCGCGAGGTCAAACTGCTCGGTGGGCTTGGCCGACCAGAGCCGCAGCGTGTTCGCCCATTTGCCCTCCCAGCCGATGATCGGCATGTCATAGGCTTCGGCCAGCACCGTCTCGCCTGGCACCCAATGCGGCTTGCCGTCCAGCGTTTCGACATGGCCCTTGAAGCCGATCTCATAGGCGGCTTCGGGCCGTTCGAATTCCCACGGGTGGCGCTGCTTGAGCCAATCCTCCGGCGTCTCGACCTGACGCCCGCCCTCGAAGCGCTGCTTGAAGAGGCCGTGTTCATAGCGGATGCCGTAGCCATATCCGGGGCAGCCCAGCGTCGCCATGCTCTCCATGTAGCAGGCGGCCAACCGCCCTAGCCCACCATTGCCGAGCGCCGCGTCGGGCTCGTTCTCGACCACGGCTTCCCAGTCCTGACCAAGCGCTTCCATCGCCTCGCGGCAGGTGGCGCGCAACCCGAGGTTGATCGCGGCATCCTCGAGCATCCGCCCGATCAGGAATTCCATCGAGAGGTAGTAGACCCGCTTGCGTCCCTCTTCCCATGTCCGCCGGGTCGCTGCGAACCACGGCGCCACGCCCCGGTCGCGGATCGCCAGAGACAGCGCCATGCGCCAATCATAAACCGAGGCATGGTCGGGATCCTTGCCCATCGAAAAAGTGATGTGGTGCAGAATTTCTTCGCGAACTGTCTCGGCACTGGGCAATTGGGTGTCTTTCAAGGGGGAGGTCTCCGGAACGCGTCAGATAGCAATTGATTGATGTGCCGCCCCCTGCTCAAGGTCAAGCGAAGGCGCAGAAACGCCCTGAGCGGCGGTTGCCGTTTGCGCTAACAAGTCTACCCTTGCCGCGATAACGGGCAACAGGAAACTGAAAGAGGAGCGATTCATGGCGAAGGATTGGTGGCGCGGGGCGGTTATCTACCAGATTTATCCGCGCAGCTTTCAAGACGACTCGGGCGACGGGATCGGCGATCTGAAGGGGATCACGCGCAGGCTCGATCATGTCGCCTCGCTGGGCGTCGATGCGATCTGGCTGTCGCCGATCTTCACCTCGCCGATGGCGGATATGGGCTATGACGTTTCCGACTATCGCGGCATCGATCCGCAATTCGGCACGCTGGAGGATTTCGACGCGCTGGTGGCGCGCGCCCATGAGCTGGGTCTGAAAGTCGTGATCGATCAGGTGATCTCGCACAGCTCCGATCAGCATCCGTGGTTCAAGGACGCCAAGAAAGGCGGAGCCAAGAAGGATTGGTATGTCTGGGCCGATCCCAAGCCCGATGGCAGCCCGCCCAACAACTGGCAGGCGGTGTTCGGCGGCTCGTCCTGGGAATACGCCCCCGAGCGCGGCCAGTATTACCTGCACAACTTCCTGATCGAGCAGCCCGACCTGAACCTGCACAATCCCGAGGTTCAGGACGAATTGCTCGACGTGTTCCGCTTCTGGCTGGATCGCGGTGTCGATGGCTTCCGCCTCGATACGGTGAACTACTACTTCCACGACCCGAAACTGCGCGACAATCCGGCGATGGACCCCGATCCCGAACGCTGGCCGCCGGTCTCGACCTACGACATGCAGGATCACGAGTTCGACAAGAACCGTCCCGAAAACGTCCCCTTCCTCAAGAAGATGCGCGCGGTGATGGACGACTACGAGGCGCGCACGCTGATCGGTGAAGTCGGCGAAGCGCCCCATCGCGCGCTCGGCATCATGGAAGAATACACCCGCGGCGATGACCGTCTGCACATGGCCTACAGCTTCGACATGCTGGGCCCGAAATTCACGCCCGCGCATTTCCGCGGCAAGATCGAGGGCTTCTTCAAGGGCGCGCCCGACGGCTGGCCGAGCTGGTCCTTCTCGAACCACGATGTGCAGCGCCATGTGACCCGCTGGGCGAAATACGGCACCGAGGACAGCATCGCGCGGCTGGCGATTGCGATGCTCGCGTCCTTCCAGGGCACGATCGGCATCTATCAGGGCGAGGAGCTCGGCCAGACCGAGACCGAGATGGAATATCACGAGCTGACCGACCCGCCCGGCCTGCGCTTCTGGCCCGAGAACAAGGGCCGCGACGGTTGCCGCACGCCGATGGTCTGGGACGAGAGCACGAATGCGGGCTTCTCCAAGGCCAAGCCGTGGCTGCCGGTAAAGCCGCCGCAAGCGGCCCGCGCCGTGGCACTGGAAGAGGCCGATGAGGGCTCGGTGCTCGCCTATTACCGCAACGTTCTGGCTTTCCGGAAGGAAAACCCGGTGCTGCGCGAGGGCACGTCGAAATTCCTCGACCTGCCCGATCCGGTGCTCGGCTTCATCCGCGACGATGGCGCGATGAAATTCTCCTGCTACTTTAACCTCGGCCCCGATCCGGTGACGCTCGAGGCGGATGGCGAGCTTATCGGCCCCTGCCTTGCCGCAACGCTGGAGGGCGGCACGCTGTCGCTCGGCCCGAATGGCGCGGCCTGGGTGAAGCTCTGAGGCGCTAAAGACGACCCAAAGACGCGGCGGCCGGGTCCGGATTTAAACCTGCCGCCGCCTCACGGACCCATGACGGCGTCGGGAGCGTTTGCTCTCGGCGCCGCGTGTGTTTCTGTTTTCTTTCTCTAGTAAGTCGCGCGGTCTCGGCCAATAAGGTGCGTTCGGGACGATTTCTTACGGAATTTTAAGAAGGCCATAAATTCCTTCTGCGATTGTCCCGCCAGAGATAGGAAAAAACGTGGAAATATAAGATGGCTCTCGCTGATCCGGCGCAACCTGCCCCACCCCAGTCGCGTGTGAAGATTCTCTGGCCGATTGCGCTCGGGCTCGTGCTGTTCCTGATGGGGCTTTGGGCGCTGCATCATCTGCTCGCCAGCATCGACGTGCATCAGGTGATCGCGCAGATCAAGGCGACGCCGTGGCCCACGCTCGGTGCGGCTTTGGGGGCGACGTCGCTGGGCTATCTGGCGCTGGTGGGCTACGATTTCTGGGCGCTCCACTACCTTGGCAAACAGCTGCCGCCGCGCACCGTCGCGCTTGGCGGGTTTCTAGGCTACGCCTTCGGCAACACGGTCGGGATCAGCGTGATCTCGGGCGGGGCCGTGCGCTACCGCATCTATTCCGCCGCTGGTCTGAACGCCTTCGAGGTCGCGGCGCTGTCGTCCTATATCGCGCTGGCGATGGGGCTCGGGCTGACGATGGTGGGCGCTCTGGCGCTCTGCGTGCATCCGGCAGCCCTTGCAGGCGTCATTTCGGCGCCCGAGCCCGTGATCCGTATCGGGGCCTTGGCCGCGACGGCTCTTATTCTTGGCGGGGCGTTCTACCTTTCTTATACCGGGCGCGCCCTGCGTATCCGCGACCGCGAAATCGCAATGCCCGTGCCGCGCATCCTGATCGGCCAGCTCGGCGTGGCGCTGTTCGACTCGACCATGGCCGCGGGCGCGCTTTGGGTGCTGATGCCCGCAGGCACCCCGCCATTTGCGAGTTTCGTCGCGATCTACGCCGCCGCCAGCATGGTCGGCATCCTCAGCCACGTGCCCGGCGGCGTCGGCGTGTTCGAGACGGTGGTGATCGCTGCCCTGCCCGCGGGCGTGCCCCTGGGCGAGGCGGCTGCGGGCCTTCTGGCCTTCCGGATGATCTATTTCCTGCTGCCCTTCGTGATCGCCTTCGTCGTGGTCTCGCTGAACGAGGCGCGGCTCGCCGGCGGTTGGGCCACGCGCGTCTTCGGCGAAATCTCCGAACCGATGCGCCCAGTGATCAGCGGCATCGAGGGGCTCGCCCCCCGGATCGCCGGGGTCGCGGTGCTGGGCCTCGGCTTCTGGATGGTGATCGTCGCGCTGATGCCGGTACTGGGTCGTCAGGGAGGAGAGCCGGGGCTGATCACCGCGATGCTGGCAGAGGGCGGCACGCAGCTCT
>NZ_DFRG01000090.1:8452-9395 GCF_002378135.1 Thioclava sp. UBA3469 | reverse complement strand
GATCGTGCTGCAGGAAGAACAGCGCGGCACCGGCCACGCCGTGGCGCAGGCCCTGCCCGCGCTCGACGGGTTCGACGGCCGTGTGATCGTGCTTTACGGCGACACCCCCTTCATCCGGCCCGAGACGCTGGAGCGGCTGGCGGCGTCCGATGCGGCGGTGACCGTGCTCGGCTTCGAGGCGGCCGATCCGGGCCGTTACGGGCGTCTGGTGGCGCAGGGCGACACGCTGGATCGGATCGTGGAATTCAAGGATGCCACGGATGAAGAACGCGGCATAACCCTTTGCAACTCTGGCGTTATTGCCTGTGACGCAGTGCTTCTGACCGAACTGGTCGCGGGGCTGTCGAACGAGAATGCGTCGGGCGAATACTACCTCACCGATATCGTCGAAGCCGCGCGCAAGAAGGGTCTGACCGCGCAGGTCGTGACCTGTGACGAGGCCGAGACGCTGGGCATCAACACCCGCGCCGAGCTTGCCCGCGCCGAGGCCCTGTTCCAGGAGCGGATGCGCGCCGAGGCGATGGAAAACGGCGTGACCATGGTGGAGCCCACCAGCGTCTGGTTCGCGCTCGACACCTATATCAGCCGCGACGTCGTGCTGGGCCCGAATGTCGTATTCGGCCCCGATGTGACCATCGAATCCGGTGCGGTGATCGAGGCCTTCTGCCATCTCGAAGGCTGCCACATCTCCCGCGGCGCCACGATCGGTCCCTTCGCCCGTCTGCGCCCCGGTGCGGAACTCGCCGAGGACGTGCATATCGGCAATTTCGTCGAGGTGAAGAACGCGATCCTCGCGGAAGGTGTGAAAGTCGGCCATCTGACCTATCTGGGCGATGCCGATATCGGGGAGCATACGAATATCGGCGCGGGCACGGTGACCTGCAATTACGACGGGGTGATGAAGCATCGCACCACCATCGGCGCGAACGCCTTCATCGGCTCA
>NZ_DFRG01000090.1:0-8131 GCF_002378135.1 Thioclava sp. UBA3469 | reverse complement strand
TCGGACACGATGCTGGTGGCCCCGGTGACGGTGGGCGACGGCGCGCTGACGGGCTCGGGATCGGTGATCTCGAAAGACGTCCCTGCCGAGGCGATCGCGATCGAGCGCTCCGAGCAGGTGAACCGTCCGGGCCTCGCTACGAAGCTATTTGCGAAACTGCGCGCGGAGAAAGCGCGTCGCATGAAGAAAGATTGATAAATGTGTGGAATTATTGGCGTTCTGGGGAAGCACGAGGTTTCCCCCTGGCTCGTTGAGAGCCTCAAGAGATTGGAGTATCGCGGCTATGACAGTGCCGGGATCGCGACGGTAAATGCAGGCAAGCTGGACCGCCGCCGGGCCGTGGGCAAGCTTTGGAACCTGTCCGATCTGCTGGTGCATGAGCCCCTCCCGGGCAAGTCTGGCATCGGCCACACCCGCTGGGCGACCCATGGGGCTGCCACCCAGGGCAATGCGCATCCGCATCGCTCGGGGCCCGTCGCGGTCGTGCATAACGGCATCATCGAGAATTTCCGCGAGCTGCGCGCCGAACTGGCCGAGGCCGGGATCACCCCGGAGACGCAGACGGATACCGAAACCGTCGCGCTGCTGACGCGGATGTTCATGGATCGCGGCATGGATGCGCGCGAGGCCGCCGTGGCGACGCTCGGCAAGCTCGAAGGGGCGTTCGCGCTGCTGTGGCTCTTCGACGGCGAAGACGATCTGCTGATCGCGGCGCGCAAGGGCTCGCCGCTCGCGATCGGGCATGGTGACGGCGAGATGTTCGTGGGCTCGGACGCGATCGCGCTCGCGCCGATGACCGACCGGATCACCTATCTCGAAGAGGGCGATTACGCCTTCGTCACCCGCGCAGGCGCCGAGATTTTCGACGCCGAGGGTCGCCGTGCGAACCGCGACGAGAGCCGCATCGATCTGGGTCAGGCGCAGGTCGAAAAGGGTGGCTACAAGCACTTCATGGCGAAAGAAATCGCCGAGCAGCCCGTCGTGCTGGCTGACGCTTTGCGACATTATCTGCCCGAAACCGGGCTGAATCTGCCGGAAGAGTTGGACTTTTCCAACATCGACCGGATTGTCCTGATCGCCTGCGGCACGGCGCATTACGCCTGCGCGGTGGCGAAATACTGGTTCGAGGAATTCGCCCGGATCCCGGTCGAGATCGACGTCGCCTCCGAATTCCGCTACCGAGAGCCGCCCCTGTCCGACCGCAGCCTCGCCGTCTTCGTCAGCCAGTCGGGCGAGACTGCCGATACGCTGGCCGCGCTGCGCTATTGCTCCGAGCGCGTAGCGAAGACCGTGGCCGTGGTCAACGTGCCCACCTCCTCCATCGCGCGCGAAGCCGACATCATGCTGCCGATCTTCGCGGGCGTCGAGGTCGGCGTGGCCTCGACCAAGGCGTTCACCGCGCAGCTGCTGGTTCTGGCCGTCATGGCACTGAAAGCGGGCCGAGACCGGGACGAGACCGACGGACCCACGCTTGGCGCCCATGCCGATACGCTGCGCGCCCTGCCCGGCCTGCTCAATCAGGCGCTGTCGATTTCCGAGCCGATCGCGCATCTCGCCGAACAGCTCGCAGAGGCGCAGGACATCCTCTTCCTCGGGCGCGGCGCGATGTATCCGCTGGCGCTGGAAGGGGCGCTGAAGCTCAAAGAAATCAGCTATATCCATGCAGAAGGCTATGCCTCGGGCGAGTTGAAGCACGGGCCGATCGCGCTGATCGATCGCACCGTGCCGGTGATCGTTATGGCGCCCTATGACAAGCTCTTCGACAAGACCGTCTCGAACATGCAGGAGGTGATGGCGCGCCACGGGATGGTGCTGCTGGTCTCCGATGCCAAGGGTATCAGCGCGGCGCAGGATGGCACCTGGGGCACGCTGCAAATGCCTGATATCGCGGAACCTTTCGCGCCGATCCTTTATGCGGTTCCAGCGCAACTGCTGGCCTATCACACGGCGGTCGCGAAAGGCACCGACGTGGACCAGCCGCGCAACCTCGCCAAATCGGTGACGGTCGAATGAGCCGCAAGCGGGGCAAGAAACGCGTCGCGCGGCCGCGCGCGTCGGATTACGCGCCGCTCGACCCGGCGGAGGATGCCCGGCTGCGCGCCGAGGCCGAAGCCTATGCGGCGTCAGATGCGGACTATAAGAGCTTCGCCGAGGAAGACGATACGGACGAGCCACTCGGGCCCCCGCCCACGCTGGAAGACGCGCTTTTCGCGCTGGAAAGCTGGGCGGATGCCGAGAAGGCCGCCGAGATGGCCGCTTATCACAAGGCGGAGCGGCGCTATCTGGGCGTTTCCGTTCCGGCGATCGAGGACATGGTCGCGCTGTGGCGTGGCCAGCTTGATGTTCCGGGGCGGGTCGAACTCGCCCGCGGGCTTTGGGACAGCGACATTCACGAGGCGCGGATCGCGGCGGCCAAGCTGCTGACGCAGGCGCGGCTGCGCCCTGACGCGGAAGCTTGGGACCTGATCGCAAGCTGGGTGCCGCAATTCGACGCCTGGGCGATTGCCGATCACGCCGCCAAGGCGGGCTCGAAACGGCTTCAGGCCGAGCCCGCGCGGCTCGACGAGGTGGCGGACTGGGTGCGCTCGGATCACATGTGGACGCGGCGCGCGGCCTTCGTATTCACTCTGCCCTGGACCAAGCAGCGCAATCCCAAGCCCGAGGACGAGGCGGTGCGCGACGAGGTTCTGGGCTGGGCTGCGCAACTGGCCGAGGATCGCGACTGGTTCATCCAGAAAGCCATCGCGTGGTGGCTGCGCGAGCTGAGCAAGAAAGACCCCGCCCGCGCACAGGCCTGGCTGACCGAGCATGGCGAAAGGCTGAAGCCTTTCGCCCGCAAGGAAGCCAGTAAATACTTATGAATACAGGAACTTGTCGTAGTCGCTGACCAGCAGGTGGCGCGGCGCTTCGTCTTCCTCGATCTCGGAGAACCGCCCGATATCTTCGCGGAAGATATTGTCGGTATTGTCGTCGTTGACGGTCGAGACCTCGCCGATCAGAACGTCGCCGCCCTCGCCCCAGAAGGCATGCCAGTCACCGGGCCGCAGGGTCACGCTCTCGCCGGGGCGCAGGATCAGCACCTCGCCGGGCTCGTAATTGCGCGGGACGCCGTCGCACATCACCTGCCCGCCTGCGGTCTCGTCGAATTTGCCATCCGCGTCAGAGCCATAGAGCTCGATCGCGAGGTCTGCGCCGCCGCGATTGATGATGTCCTCGGCCTTGATGATATGGGTATGCATCGGGCTGATCTGGTCCTTGCGCGAGATCAGCAGCTTCTCGGCATAGGCCATGCCGTGGCCCGCCTGAAGATCGCGCAGATCGCCGTTGCGCAGGGTGAAGAGAAACAGACCCAGCTTGTCGAAATCGCCCTGCCCGTAATCCGTGATGTCCCAGCCCATCGCGGCTTCCACGATGCGCTGTGCCTGCGGCAGGCGCGCCTTGAACTCGGCCGGGCTCCACCATGCGAAAGGCGGCAGGCGGAAGCCGAATTCCTGGATCATCTCCTCGGCCGCGGCCATGATTTCGTTCACGCGCGAGCGTTTCATCTGTCTCTCCGTTTTGTCTTCGCGGCTCAGGCGACGCAGGCGGCGGGCCGTTCGCCGCGCGCCCAAGCACGCACCGCATCGCCGAATGCCTCGAACAGAGGGCGCGAGACCGGATCTTCCGCCGCACGCCATTCGGGATGCCATTGCACCGATAGGGTAAACCCCGGCGCGTCCTTAACATAGATCGCCTCGGGCGTACCATCGGGGGCGCGCCCTTCGATCACAATCCGGGTACCAGCGGTGCAAACGCCCTGCCCGTGCAGCGTGTTGGTCTCGACCTCATCCGCGCCGAAGAGACGCGCGAACCGGCCGCCGGGAGTGAGCGTGACCATGTGGCGGTTGGAGAACCCTTCTTCGAGCGTGCCCTCCGGCGGCATCCGGTGGTTCAACCGTCCCGGAAGCTCGCGGATCTCGGGGTGCAGCGTGCCGCCCATCGCGACGTTGACCTCCTGAAAGCCCCGGCAGATGCCAAGGAAGGGCTGCCCGCTTTCGACACAGGCGCGCACCAGCGGCAGCGTGATCGCGTCGCGGGCGCGATCGAAAGTGCCGTGCTTCTCGGTCGGCTCTTCGCCATATTCATGCGGATGGACGTTCGGCCGCCCGCCGGTCAGCAGGAAGCCGTCGCAGACCTCCATCAATTCCTGAACGGATACATATTCGGGATCGGCGGGGATCAGCAGCGGGATGCAATCGGAGACCTTGCTCACCGCTTCCGAGTTGAGCTGCCCGCCTTCATGGACGGGGTAGCGGTCACCTACGAGGCCTCTATTGCCGATGATGCCGACGACGGGTCTGGTCATTGAATTCTCCTTTGTCCCGAAGCTAAGGCGACGTTCGGGCAGAGAAAAGGCGCAAAATGCGCACGAAGCCGTGCATCTGACGCACAGCCCAAGCCTGCAGCGATTTCCAGCGGATTTGCCCGTCAGGCGGCCAGATCGTGGCGCAGGATCGCGGCCTCGGAGGGCTTGAGCGCCCGGCGCGCGAAGGCACCGTAGCTAAGCGGGTTTTCCTCGACCTGCGGCACCAGCGCCTCGAGCCCGGCGCGCTGGTCGCGCGCGATCATCTCGAGCCGGGTGGAGGCCGGATGGAAGCTTTCGGTCTCAAGCCCGTTCGCGGTCAGCACCTGATGGCGTTCGAACATGAGGTGGATGTAGCTCAGACCGCGCAGCGCGCCCTCGAAGCGGATCTGACGTCCATTCACCAGATCGCAGGCGCGCACCAGAACCTCGTCTTCGGCAAACAGCGCCTGCGCCGCGCGTCCGCGCACCAGCATCCGGTGCTGCGGCGATACGATCAGATCGCGATCGGGCCGTGCGATGCCGAAAGCCCCAGCCGAGATCCGCACCGGGCGCAGATGCGGCATCGCATGGAGCCGCGCGCCAGAGATGTCGCGCCGCCCGATCCAGCAGATCGGCTGCGCCCCGTCATCGCGGGTCAGTACGCGGTCGCCTTCGCGCAGCGCCTCGACCGGGCGACGGCCCTGGTCGGTCTCAATCAGCGTGCCGGGGGTAAAACAGATGACGCCCGCAGGCCCCTGCCGCGCCGCTTTCGGGCGCAGGTCGAGCGCCCGGTCGACCACCCAGAGATCGCTGTCCACCGGCGGCATCCGACCGGCGAACATCAGGATGCGCGTGCCGCTTTCGGGCAGCTCGATCAGGGTGACGACATAGGCGTGATAGCCATCGGTCACGGTAAAACTTTGATTGGGCGTCTCGGTCTCGTCGGGATCGTCGAGCGTTCGCGGATGTCCCACGGCCTCGCCCAGCAGGCGACGCACCGCGCGGGCGGCTTTCGTGCGCCGCTCCGCCTCGCCGCGCGCATTGTGCAGGATGAGCCGATCATTGGGCCCGTCCACGCAAATCGCCTGCCCCGTCCATCGCCAACATGCGCCCACGGTCACGACCTCAAGCGGCGGCACCGGTGTGCCGTCGATCTCTGTCTGCGCCCATGAAATGACGAAGGTGCCCTGATAGCCCGCCTTCATTGCCTCGATCCTGCCCGTATTTCGTGAGAGCTTATGTCTGCCCTCTGCTTGTTAATAGTTACGGTATCATGATGAATTCGCGATGTGAATCCCCATCTTGACGCATAGGGCAAGCAGCATTCACCGAAACTTGCGCGCGCCTGCGCTTGTCCCCCGCGCGCGCAACTGCATTTTCCCATAGGAAGAGCACCCTGAGGAGACTCATGATGAAATCGATCGCCCTGATCGCCGCCCTCACCTGCGCCGCGCTGCCCTCGCTGGGCGCCGCGCAGCAGCAGCAGCAGCCGCTCAATGCGCTGGAGATTCAGCGCGTGCATTTCCTCGTCGGCAATGTCGACCTGTCCAACCTCACCGACCGCCAGATCGTCCAGATCAAGGAAGCGCTGGTTCAGAATGTCGACCGCACGGCGAAGGAAACGCTGATCCTTATGGCCCTGAAGAAGAAATGAGGAAACCGCCTATGACGACCCGTTTTACCGCCGCTACTTTCGGTTGCAGCCTTGCAGTGGCGCTTGGCCTTGGGGCCGGTATCGCGCAAGCCGGTGTCGCGTCGCAGCCACCCGCTGACCTTGGCCCGCAAGCTCCCGCGAAGAGCTCGAGCGGGTCCGACCCGGCCTATTTCATGCCGGCCGATCCGCATCTCAGCATGTTCGATCAAGCGCGCGCTGCGGAGTTTACGAACGGGAAGAAGCTCAACGACATCGGCTTCACGCAGGTTGCCGCGATCGAGAACGCGCTGATCCATCCCTCGCTCGCCAAGAGCCGCGAGAAACTGATCTCGAAGAGCCTCGATACCGGCAACTAAGCGGGCGAAAATTTCGATTTCTTGCTTGTCAGGCTGGGCACCGCCCGGCCTGAACGCGTTTTCGGGGAGGAGGATCGAAAACCTGCGTCGGCCGGGCGGCCCTTCACACAGCGCAAGGGTGCGCGAGTTGCCCAAGAGGGTCGGCCAAGCCCGACCCGTATGTTCAGATTTCGCCCAGTTTCCGCTTCCGTCAAGCAGCGCCCGCGTTCAGCGGTACCCTCCTACGCCGGGTGCATCGAACTGCGCGAGATGAGGCGAAATTCCTCGCGCCCGCACAAAAAATAAGCGCCCGGCACATCAATCGGCGTGCCGGACGCTATACATTGTCAGGTTCGGCGGCCTATCAGGCCCATTCGCCTTTGCGGAAGACCGGGACGCGCGTGCCATCGGGCTTGATGCCGTCGATATCGGTCTCGGGGCCGCCGATCATCCAGTCGACGTGGATCATCGAGCTGTTGCCGCCCTTCGCCGCGACCTCGTCCTCGCTCAGCTCGCCGCCATTGATGAAGCATTTCGAATAGCACTGCCCCATCGCGATATGGCAGGCCGCGTTCTCGTCATAGAGCGTGTTGAAGAACAACAGCCCCGAAGCCGAGATCGGCGAGGCATGCGGCACCAGCGCGACCTCGCCCAGACGGCGTGCACCCTCATCGGTGTCGATCAGCTTCTGCAGCACCGCCTCGCCGCGGCTGGCCTTCGCCTCGACCACTTTACCACCCTCGAAGCGCATCTCGATATTCTCGATCAGGCTGCCCTGATGCGACAGCGGCTTGGTCGCGCGGACCACGCCATCGACCCGCTCGGCATGGGGCGTGGTGAAGACTTCCTCGGTCGGGATGTTCGGGTTGCAGACAACGCCGTTATTGGCCTCGGAGGCGCCACCGCTCCATTCGTGATCGTCGGCGAGGCCCACGGTCAGATCGGTGCCGCCGCCGGTGAAATGCAGCGCCGAGAAGCGCTGCTCGTTCAGCCAGTCACGGCGCTTGCGCAGGGCCGCGTTATGCGCCTCCCATGCGGCGACGGGATCGGGTTGATCGGCGCGCGAGGCGGCGAAGATCGCGTCGGCCAGTTTGCCCACGGCTTCCTCTTCCGGCAGATCGGGGAAGACGCGCTTGGCCCAGGCCACGGTCGGGTAGCTTACGATCGACCAGTTGATCTCGAAATTCGAGATTTTCTCCAGTGCCGGTTTATAGGCGATGGAGTTGGCCTTGCCGGCGCGCGAGACTTTCTCCGGGTCCTGTTCCGACAGCAGCATCGGGTCTTCGCCCACGATCGCCATGCGGGCCGCGCCGCTCTCGTAAGCTTTCGCCATGCCCTGATAGAGCCAATCGGGTGCGCGGTCGAAGCTTTCGTCCTTCGCGTTCTCGAACCGGGCCAGCGTGATCTGACCATCGCTCAGGATCGGGGTGAAGGTGCCTGCGCCCGCGCGATAGGCTTCGGCGGCGATCCGGCGCACCAGCGGCAGCGCCTCGACGGGCGCGGTCAACACCAGATCCTGACCGTCTTGCAGGTTCAGACCCACCTGCACGGCAACCTCGGCCAGCCGGTCGAGAAGTTGCGGATCGATTGCGTCGCTTGCCATGAGAGCCTCCTGAATTGCGTTGAGCCGCAAGATAGATGGCTGGGCGGCAGGCTCAACCCCGGCAGAGCGGGAACCCGAGGTCAGAGGCCGAACCACGGGGCGGCATGGGACACGATCTCGTCAAGTTCACGGTAGCGCGCGGCAAAGCCCAGAGCGTCGCGCGCCCGCGATGGGTCGGCCACCAGTTCTGCCGGATCGCCGGGGCGGCGCGGGGC
>NZ_DFRG01000193.1:0-7077 GCF_002378135.1 Thioclava sp. UBA3469 | reverse complement strand
GCGCGGTAGTGATCCTGTGGATGCGACTTTGACGTCTGGGTTTTGTCTTATCAGCGATCAGTTTAGAAGGGTGCCAAGGTCCCTGGCATCTCCCTCGTCTGTTCACTCACCTTCCTTCGTGGCCCCCGCACTTCTCCCTTTGTCTGAGTTGCATGACATGCTGGTCGCAGCTGTCGTCCCGTCCACAAAGGTTGTCGCCGATCTTTTTCCCCTGACCCTGCGGGCCATTCCTCGCGGAGCAAAAAGACCGGCGCCTGCCCCTCTCCGATGCGCTCGCCTTCGGTGTGCCCTTGACCTGCCACTGAACTTTCATCCAGCCGCGACCGGAGCCCGGTTGGTCCGCTCCGGTATCATCCGTCGGCTGCTGGACGGGCCGACGACCGCGCGGCGGGGTAAGTTCGCTCGAAAAGTCAGCGTGCAGATCACGCGACAGGCAAGCGGGGGAAGACCTCGCCGACCTTGTGGTTCTTTCCCGCCTCTCCCCAAACTTGGGCTCGATTAGTTCAAATCCACCGCCGCCCAAAGCGAACTGAGCGGCAGCGCGAAGTTGCCCTCCCCCAAGGTCAGCTTTTCCTGCCCGAGGTAGAAGACAATCCCTACGGTGCTGCGGCCTTTTCCCGGGCCATCTTTGGCAAACCACTTCAAGTGCTTGAAATCCTCGGCCGCAACCGTGGTCGCTGCCTTGACTTCAATCCCAACCAGCCGGTGACCTCCATCGATCAGAATATCAACTTCCCTGCGGTCTGCGCTGCGCCAATGATAGAGACGATAATCTTCATCCTGCACCGGCAAAGCGCGCTGCAGTTCACCGACTACGAAGCTTTCCAAAAGGCCACCCAGAGCTTCGGGGCTGTTGCCGATGTCAAAAGATCTGTCGTTCAGTCGGCGAAGCGCACAGGCAATCCCCGTATCCACGAAGTGGAACTTCGGTTGCTTGATATCCCGTTTGCTCTCTCCCGGCATCCACGCGCTCAGCTTGGTCACCAATGAGAGCCTCATGAGAATGCCGAGATATTGATCAACTGTCTCGCGCTTGAGTTTTGCCAGCTTTGCCAATTCGGACGTGTTGATCTCTTGCGCAGTCCGTGCCGCCATTTGATCGATCAAGAACCGAAGTGCATCAGGCTTCCGAACCGGCATGACGTCAGCCACGTCTCGATCTACCACCGCATCGATGTAGTCGCGATACTGTCGTTGCCGTGACCGGAAAGGCAGCACGCGGATTTCGGGGTATCCGCCCCTGAGGATGAGGTCGACATAATCTTTGCGCCCCAAGTGCGCGGGATCCGAGATCTGCGGCAGCGCCGGGACGGACTGCATCGCCCAATCGATCAACCGGCTCGCTGGCGCGCGATTGACCTCGGCGGTCGTCAGCGGCCAGAGCTTGAGCGTCTGCATCCGGCCCGCCAGCGAGTCAGCGACCTCCGCCGTGGTGAATACGTTCGATGATCCCGTCAGGACAAACTGCCCTTTCCGGCGGTTGCGATCGACGATTTTCTTGATGGCCAACGCGAGCTTCGGCGACCTTTGGGCCTCATCGATGATAACCGGTGCGTCAGCTAGTTCTTCCGCAAGGCTTGTCAGCTGGCCTTCGGGGTCGGCCTCCATAGCCGCCAAGATCGCCCCATCGTCCAGCGTGATGAACCGTCCCCTCTTAAACAGGTCACGAACAAGGGTCGTCTTACCGACCTGCCGTGGTCCGACAAGGTTGACAACTCGTGCAGTTGCCAAAGCTTCCTGCAGTTCAGGCGTCAGGTGTCGCGGAAGGTATTCATCAACTTCATCCATCTCACGAGATGCCTACCACCGCCCCCACCAAATGTCCATTAGATCTGCCACAATATGCCTGTTAGAAGACACACTAAACGACCATCACACGCATCTCGCTACGCGGGACCCAGCCCCGCATCCTCCAGCCCTTCGCGGTCGGGCAGGTCCTGCAGTGTCTCCAGATCGAACGCCGCGAGGAACTGATCGGTCGTAACGAAAGTAAACGGCGCGCCGCGGCGGGGCGCGCGGGGGCCGGTCGAGATCAGGCCGCGCGCATGCAGGCGGCCCGTGAGGTCGCGGCTGATTTCCTTGCCGAAGATGTCCTTCAGCCCGTCGCGGGTGATCGGTTGGTGGTAAGCGATGGCTGCGAGCACGGCGATGTCGAATTCGCTCAGGTCGAAGAGCTGATCCCCGACATCCGCCGCTGCCCGGATCGCGGGCGCGTAGGCGGGTCGGGTGCGCAGCATCCAGCCATCGGCAACGCGCGCGAGCTCGAAGGCGCGGCCCTCCAGATCGGCCGAGAGATCGGCGATCAACAGGTCGACCGACGCCCCCTGCCCCACCACCCGCGCCAGATCGTCGCGCGGGACCGGCGTCGCGGAGGCAAAGAGCACTGCCTCGATCCGCCGCATCCATTCGCGCCAGCGCAACTCGGGCGGAAACTCGTCAAGCTCGCGATCCAGCGGTGTCCGGTCCTTCGCCATGTTCACACCCCATACAGGCGGAAGGTGTCGCGCCCGGTCAGCTCGCGGATCGCGCCGAGTTGGACGAGCCGGTCGCAAAGCCTCCGCGCGGCGCGATCGGGCAGCGGCAGGGCCGCAGGGGCAACGGCGTCCCGGGAGAGGAATAACGCCACCGCCTCCGCCGCCCCTTTTGCGCGCAGCTTCGGCGCCACCGCACGCAGCCGGGCGGTTCGGCGAGTAAGGTCTGTTAACAGCCGGTCCGCCTCGATGGCCGCCGTATGCAGCGCGCGGTGGCAGGCGAGGTGCAGCTCCGTCCCGATCAGGCGCAGCTCGGCGCGTTTGAGGCCCGTCGACAGCAGCGGCACCAGATGGTTCCAACCAAGCGCCTGCGCCAAGGCGGCGTCGGCGAGGATCAGCGCTGCGAGTTGCGCCCGCGGCGCCTCGGCAAGAACCGCCTCAAGAACGTCCGCCGCCCGCGCGACCGGAGCCCCCTGCCCCACCGCCAACCAACGTTCGAGCGCCTCCGGCGCGTGATAGGGCAGCGCACGTTGCAGCGACGCGACCGAGATCGGGCGCTCCACCGCGCGCCGCCATGCTAGATAGACCTCGCCCGCCGGTCCTGGCAGATCACCGTCGCGCAAAAGGTTTACCGCGTCGCGTAGGTCCGGCGCACGCTCGGGGCGGCCCGAATGGGTCACGCGGAGTTCCGCCGCACGTAACGCGAGGCGTTCGCGCAACAAGGCGTGGGGGGCGGCGTCGCGCGTCAACACCAGATGCAGATGGCTCAACGCGGCACCCGACAAAAACGCCACATCTTCAGGGGTTTCGCCATGCCCCAGCGTGACCCAAGCCGGCAGGTGCGGTAGGGTTTCGTAAGCGTCAGCGATGTCGGGCATCAGCGATGTCATGTTCTGAGCCTACCGCGCCGCGGCGCTTTTCTCCAGCAAATTGCAGCAAAACCGCCCCGCTTTGTTGGTCTTCGTTATGTCCAATAATCTTGCATTATCGGACCATAGCTAACTAAGCTCGAACCTGCGGGCATTTGTCCGGAAAACCGATGCCGAATGGCTCGCGCAACAACTCCTCGGCTGTCAGCTACCCGCCAGCTGACAGCTTCAAGAACCGTTCCTTCAGGAGCCGATCTGATGAGCGACGACCGCGACGACGACGCGAGGGACACTGCCCCTGCCCTGCCCGCGAATGTAGCAGGCTCCGGCGCGCTCAATCGGCTGGTGGAAACAGCGCGCGACTATGCACAGCAATCGGCGGCGGATAACACGCTTGCGGCCTACGCCGCGGATTGGGCACAGTTCGCGCGTTGGTGCCGGATGAAAGGCGCGGCGCCACTCCCCCCCTCGCCCGAGATGATCGGGCTCTACCTCGCGGATCTCGCCGCGCCGGCTGACAACACGGCGGGCCTGTCGGTGCCGACGATCGAGCGGCGGCTCTCAGGCCTGACCTGGAACGCGGCGCAGCGCGGTTTCACCATTGACCGGCGCAACCGGCATATCGCCACCGTGCTCGCCGGAATCCGTCGCCGTCACGCGCGCCCGCCGAAGCAGAAAGAGGCGATCTCACCCGAGGAGATTCTCGCGATGGCGGCCACCCTGCCCCACGATCTGCGCGGACTGCGCGACCGAGCTATCCTGCTGCTCGGCTATGCCGGAGGTTTGCGGCGGTCGGAAATCACCGGTCTGGATCACGCACGCGACGACACGATCGATGGCCGTGGCTGGGTTGAGATCTTGGAAGACGGCGCGGTGCTGACACTCAATGCGAAGACTGGCTGGCGCGAAGTCGAGATTGGCCGCGGCACCTCGGAGCGTAGCTGCCCGGTCCACGCGCTGGAGCAATGGCTGCACTTCGCCAAAATCGGCTTCGGTCCGCTTTTCGTACGGGTGTCGCGCGACGGGACCCGCGCGCTCGAGGCGCGGCTCAATGATCGCCACGTCGCCCGGCTGATCAAGCAGACCGTTCTTGCAGCGGGCATCCGCAGCGACCTGCCCGAGGCGAAACGGCTCGCGCTGTTCTCCGGCCACAGCCTGCGCGCGGGTCTCGCGAGCTGGGCCGAGGTGGACGAGCGCCACGTGCAGAAACATCTCGGCCACGCCTCGGCGGAAATGACGCGCCGCTACCAACGCCGTCGCGACCGGTTCCGCGTGAACCTCACGAAGGCTGCGGGGCTCTGAGGGCTACGGGCTGAGAAAGTTGACAGCCGTCAACCGGGCGAGCCGCAAACATCCCTTCGCTTGGCCAATCGGAATTTCTGCTCATTCCGACCATCGCGACGCGGCGGCCCTTTGGAGTTAGCCTCTAACCGTATCATCTGATGGAGAACATTCCTGAGCGTGGATGTGATTAACGACGGCACGCAAGAGCGCATGCGTCTGATCTCTGAAAAGCAGCTGCCAAGCCCGCCCGTGAGTGGGCGTATCTTCATCGTGGGAGGCGTCGCGACCTATTTTAGCAGTCTGGCGATCCTGAGAGGCGCAAACGAGAAGCAAGTGCTATTGCGCGACATCTTCTCGGACGCGTCCCGAGAGATTAAGTTCATCATCGGCTCGAACGGCAGCTACCATGAGATCCTCCAAATTCGCGGCACACGAACGCTCGGGGAACTCGTGCCTCAAGCTGACTCGCGGTGCTACGGCGACTGGGTCTCAGCCGAACGTGCGCGACGACGCATGGCCATAAACAAGATGAACGCCTAAGCAAGGTACGCGCGCCACGCTCAGCGCGTAGGTAGGTATGTATCGAGATCGCCCAAATTCAACTCGGAGACCGTGGCGGCGAACGGAGGATCAGCGGGTGATCGGTGAGTTGACGACGCACAGCAGAAGTTGACAGCCGTCAACTTGCAGATCTTGGCTTGCGGGGTGGGGACTTTCGCAAATTTCACTAAGCAGTTCCGGTGTTGGGCCAGGATGTGATCCACTCATCCGACAACATTTGGAAACTCACGCCCCAAGACATTCACTTCCGTTGCTCCGGCGAAAACTCGACGGAGACTGTTCTCACTATCTGAGAAACCATCGCCAGGTTGACGGCTGTCAACTTCTGCTATGTGCCGAAATCACTGCTAAAGATTAACGAGCACGCGCTGAACCGACTCTGACGGACCTGGAAAAACCAAGAAGGGCAGGGCGCTTTGCTCATATGAAGGCAAACCCTCAGCTCACGAGATCTTCCAACATCCGTTAGGTTGGGCGCGAAGACGCATTCCTACGCCTGGCTAGAGTGCGGGCCAGACTTATCCGCATCTCTCAGCTGTTTTGTCGCACCGCGCGCAATATCGACGCGAAAGAGGCTGGCCTATGTCCACGCAACTTACACAACGGCGGCGCCTCGGAATGGTAACGAAAAGTCCGCGCCCGGCACCAAATCGCGAACTGTGAGACCAAGCTCATCAGTGGAGAGGGCAGGGGCCCCGATTCCGAAACGTGCTTTATTCTCCTTTTCTCTCCCGCCTTCCTATTCGCCGCGTAAACTCATACCGCAACAAGCGGACCTCATGTCCTGAGGCTCGATCAACCGCCATACGGCCCGGAAACGCCAATCCTCGTCGTCCAAGCCCCGCATTCCGAGTGGAACAGGGAAGATACTGCATCACGTCGAAACCCCTCCCATCACGCGTCGCCACACTTCGTTCGGTGAACGGGCAGGGGCTCGCCCACGCTCCGATCGCAACGCGACAGCCTCAGTTTCCATTCTACGCGCAGCACAGACATCACACAGCCCGTGCGTTTCGCGTCTGCATCAGGGCCATGACCATTGGGCCGGGGCTGAAGCCGCCATCTGCAGCTTTGCCAGAGAGCGCGCGCAGGTAACCGCCGGGGTTTCGGATCTCCTCGGTTCGCTGGAGCATTGCAAGGACGGTAATCGCCGCGTTTGTCGCGCCCATATGCCGCGTGGCCTCAGCCCAGGCGGAAGGCGAGATACCCATCATCGGGTGAATGAACTCAGCTCGCGCGATCAGCTCGTCCCAGGACCGAATCGGTTCGGGCGAATAGTCTCGGGCATCCGGACAGGCCTGCAACACTAGCCACAGCGGCAATTTTGGCGCTTCGGCTACCTCTTCTGGTTCGCACGGGTCCAAATCGTCCGACGGGGAGGGCAGGGGCGACCCCGCCGCCGCTTCTTCCATTTCTTTGGAAGATTCAGATTCGTATAGACTTATGTTTGAATCTTGTATGTGCCGCTCATTATTGACGTCTTTGCCGCTTATATTTTCTGATTTTTCTTTTGGAATGAAGCTCTTAGCTTTCTCCCGCAGGTCGTTCGCGCGACGATGCATCTCCGTCATCTCCTCGAGCCCGAGCTTACGCCGCATCTCGCGGCTCATCAGTGCCAGCATGTCCGACAGCATATCCCAGTTCGCAGAGACCGTCTCGCGGCCATAGTCGACCAGCTGGGCGACATCGCGCAGGATCAGCACCACAGCCTCGCGCAGCGCCTTGTAGCGGGCCTGTGCCTCACGGGTCGCTTGTGCGGCCTGTGAAATCTCAGCCTCGCGCAGCAGCAGCGGACGCAGATCGAAGCCGAACGCCACCTGGAGCTGTTCGCCGGCGCGGCGGGCGTAGCGCTTGCCGTTGGGGCTGTCGTGGCGGATCACGAGGCCCGACTT